>NZ_JACFYV010000008.1:0-79747 GCF_016759955.1 Burkholderia sp. KCJ3K979 | reverse complement strand
AGCTACATGCTCGCGAACCTCGATCGGCTCGGCCTCGAAACCGCCGACCAGATCGCGCAGCAGACCGGCACCAGCGGCATTTCGGTCGGGCGTTTCCTGCGCAGCGTCGGTTACCGGAATCTCGACGACCTGAAACGCGAACTGCGCGGCGGCGGCGACCGCCCGTGGATGATCACCGACCGCCTCGACGAGTACCGCCGCGCCACCGCCACGCCAACGACCGTCGGCGAGCGCGACGGCCATCGCGATGGCGGCACGCTCGCGTCGTCGCTCGAGCGCGAACTCGACGCGATCCGCCACGTGTACCGGCTCGCCGAAGAACCGGTGTTCGCGCAGGTCGCGGACCGGATCGCGCATGCCGATGCCGTCTTCATCCTCGGCATCCAGTCGACCCGCGGCATCAGCAACGCATTCAGCAGCTACCTCGAATACCTGCGCCCGCGCGTGTTCTATTCCGACGGCCAGTCGGGCTCATACGTCGATTCGCTGAATTCGGAGTTCGAACGGCCGTACTGCATCGTCACCGACACGCGTGCCTATTCGCGCAGCGCGCGCCGCTATTGCCAGGCGGCCGCCGAACGCGGCCAGCCGTTCGCACTGGTCACCGATCTGTATTGCCCGTGGGCGCGCGAGTGGCCGGCCGACCTGCTGCAGGTGAAGACCGATGTCGGCCAGTTCTGGGATTCGCTCGCGCCGCTCACCTGCCTGTTCAACCTGCTGATCACCGCCGTGGTCGACCGCCTCGGTCCCGCGATCGACCGGCGCGTCGCGCGCAACCGCGAACTGCAGCGCACGTTCGACCAATTCGAATCCTGAGCAAACCGGACCGCCGATGAACCCTCACCGCCTCGTCGAAATCACGCCCGCCACGCATCGCGTGGAGATCGATCTCGTCTACGCGACCGAGCGCAACCTGACCGGCAAGCCGATCTACCGCCACGCGCACTGTCTGCTGCTCGAGCCGGCCGAAACCGCGCTGCGCCGGGCGGTGGACGTCGCCGCGCAAGCCGGCTTCACGCTGCGCATCTACGACGCGTACCGGCCGCCGCAGGCGCAGCAGGTGCTGTGGGATTTCCTGCCCGACCCGAACTTCGTCGCCGATCTCGGCCGCGGGTCGAACCACAGCCGCGGCACCGCGCTCGACCTGACGCTCGTCGGCGCGAACGGCGAGCCGCTCGACATGGGCACCGGCTTCGACGAGATGGTGGCCGCGTCGGGCCACTTTCACGCGGAGTTGCCCGAGCACGTGCAACGCAACCGGCTGCTGCTGCTCGGAGTGATGCACGCAGCCGGCTTCGCGCATATCGACAGCGAGTGGTGGCACTACGAGCTGCCTGGCTCGCACGCGCTGCCGCAGATCGACAACGCGGCGAGCGGCCCGTGGCGCCTGATGTAACGACGCCGCACGCCTCCCTTTTCATGCAGGTTCACGTTCAACGACTCAAACGACAGATGGAGATGCGCCCATGAAATTCCCGACTTCCCGGCTCGTCGCGGCGCTGGCCGCCGCGTCCCTGTGCGCCGCCGTGCCGCTTTCCGCCGCCCATGCGGAAACGCCGAAGGACATGTTCGTGATGGCCACGCTGCTCGACGAATTCACGACGCTCGATCCGGGCGAGATCTACGAGCTGGTGCCGGAGGAATACGTCGCGAACACGTACGACCGGCTCGTGCGCGTCGACTTGCGCGATCCGTCGAAATTCAACGGCGACGTCGCGCAGTCGTGGACCGTGAGCCCCGACGGCCTGACCTATACGTTCAAGCTGCGCCCGGGCCTCAAGTTCCACTCGGGCAACCCGCTGACGGCCGACGACGTCGCGTGGTCGATCCAGCGCGCGGTGCTGCTCGACAAGGGGCCGGCCGCGGTGCTGACCGGCATCGGGCTCACGAAGGCCAACGTCGCGGCGAACGTGAAGAAGCTGGACGACCAGACGGTATCGATCACGACCGACCACAAGTACGCGCCGACCTTCGTGCTCAACGTGCTCGGCTCGTGGCCCGCGTCGGTGCTCGACAAGAAGCTGCTGCTGTCGCACCAGCAGGGCAACGACTTCGGCAACGCGTGGCTGAAGACCAACGAGGCCGGCTCCGGCGCGTACAAGCTCGTCAAGTGGGCGGCCGGCGACAGCGTCGTGCTGCAACGCTTCGACGGCTACCGGCTGCCGCTCGCGATGAAGCGCATCGTGCTGCGCCACGTGCCCGAAGCGGCAAGCCAGCGACTGCTGCTGGAAAACGGCGACGTCGACGCGGCGCGCGACCTGAGCCCCGACGATCTCGCGTCGGTCGTGAAAGCGGGCAAGGCGAAAGTCACGGCCTCGCCGCAGGCGACGCTGCTGTATCTCGGCCTGAACACGAAGAACCCGACGCTCGCGAAGCCCGACGTGCAGGAAGCGCTGAAGTGGCTGGTCGACTATGCGGGCATCCAGGCCAACGTCGTGAAGACGACCTACAAGGTGCACCAGACCTTCCTGCCCGAAGGTTTCCTCGGCACGCTGAATTCGAACCCGTACAAGCTCGACGTCGCGAAGGCGAAGGCGCTGCTCGCGAAGGCCGGCGTGCCGAACGGCTTCTCGGTGACGATGGACGTGCGCAACGACTATCCGTACACGGAGATCGCGCAGGCCGTGCAGGCGAACTTCGCGCAGGCCGGCGTCAAGGTGCAGCTGATCCCCGGCGACAACAAACAGACGCTCGCGAAATACCGCGCACGCCAGCACGACATCTACATCGGCGAATGGTCGGCCGACTACATCGACCCGCACAGCAACGCGCAGGGTTTCGCATGGAACCCCGACAACGGCGACAAGTCGAGCTATAAAATGCTGGCCTGGCGCAACAGCTGGGACATTCCGCAACTGACGAAGGAAACCGACGCCGCGCTCGCCGAGCCGACCGCCGCGCAACGCGCGCAGCGGTACCAGGCGATGCAGAAGGAGATGCTCGCGCGCTCGCCGTTCGTGATCATGTTCGAGAAGGTCGCGCAGGTCGCGACACGTCCCGGCGTGAGCGGGCTCGAAGTCGGTCCGATCAACGATCTCGTGTCGTATCGTCACCTGAAGAAGCAATAAGGTTCACCGCATGTCGACTCCCGCCTCCTCCCTCGAAGCACTGCGCACGCTGCCCGCGCGGCGCCCGGCCGTACGCTGGGTGCTGCGCGTGCTGCGCTGGGCGGTCACGCTCGCCGTCACGTTCGCGGGGCTGCTCGCGCTGACGTTCGTGATCGGCCGCAAGGTGCCGATCGATCCCGTGCTCGCGATCCTCGGCGATCGCGCGTCGGCCGAAGCGTATGCGGCCGAGCGTATCGCACTCGGCCTCGACAAGCCGCTCGTCACGCAATTCCTGATCTATGCGCGCGACGTACTGCACGGCAATCTCGGCATGTCGCTGCTGACCGCGAACCCGGTGCTCGACGACATCAAGCGCGTGTTTCCGGCCACGCTCGAACTCGCGACGATCGCGACGCTGATCGGGATCGCGATCGGCGTGCCGCTCGGCGTCGCGGCCGCGGTCAAGCACAACCGGCCGATCGATCACATCGCGCGCTTCGTCGGCCTGATCGGCAATTCGGTGCCGGTGTTCTGGCTCGGGCTGATGGGGCTGCTGCTGTTCTACGCACGGCTGCACTGGGTCGGCGGCCCCGGTCGGCTCGATCCCGTGTACGACGGGATGGTCGATCCGCGCACCGGCAGCCTGCTGATCGACGCGGCGCTCGCGGGCGAGTGGGACGTGTTCCGCAACGCGGTGTCGCATATCGCGCTGCCGGCCGCGATCCTCGGCTACTACTCGGTCGCGTACCTGAGCCGGATGACCCGCTCGTTCATGCTCGACCAGTTGAGCCAGGAATACATCGTCACCGCGCGCGCGAAGGGCCTGTCGGAGCGGCGCGTGATCTGGCGGCATGCGTTCGGCAACATCGCGGTGCCGCTGCTCACCGTGATCGCGCTCACGTACAGCAACCTGCTCGAAGGCTCGGTGCTGACCGAGATCGTGTTCGCGTGGCCCGGGCTCGGCTCATACCTGACCGGCGCGCTGCTGAACGCCGACATGAGCGCGGTGCTCGGCGCGACGCTCGTGATCGGCGCGATGTTCATCACCGTCAACCTGCTGACCGACGCGCTGTACCGCGTGTTCGATCCGCGTGCACGCTGAGGACGGCGTCGACATGACCGTTTCCCTCCTGCTTCCTTCACCGTCCATGCCGAAGGCTACCCGACCATGAATGCCGCACCGCTCACGCTGCGCGCGTGGCTGCTTTCCGATGCGCCCGCGTCGCGCGCGCAGGCCGCGTGCGGCCTCGCCTACCGCCGCTGGCGCCGTTTCGCGGCCAATCCGCTCAACCTGTTCGGGCTCGCGATCCTGCTGGCGCTGGTCGTCGTCGCGATCGTCGGCCCGCTGATCATGCCGCACGATCCGCTGCGCCAGGTGCTGTCCGACCGCCTGCTGCCGCCCGGCTCCGCGTCGCACTGGCTCGGCACCGACCAGCTCGGCCGCGACATCCTCTCGCGAATGATCGCCGGTTCGCGCCTGACGCTCGGCATCGCGCTGCTCGTCGTCGTGATCGTGGTGCCGATCGGCCTGCTGATCGGCACCACCGCCGGCTATTGCGGCGGCTTCGTCGACAGCGTGCTGATGCGCATCACCGACATCGCGCTCGCGTTCCCGAAGATCGTGCTCGCGCTCGCGTTCGCGGCCGCGCTCGGGCCCGGCGTGATCAACGCGGTCGTCGCGATCTCGATCACCGCGTGGCCGGCATACGCACGGCTCGCGCGCGCCGAAACGATCCGCATCGCACAGGCCGACTACATCCATGCCGCGCGGCTGCAAGGCGCGTCGGGCCCGCGCATCCTGCTGCGCTACATCATGCCGCTGTGCATGTCGTCGGTGATCGTGCGCGCGACGCTCGACATGGCCGGCATCATCCTGACCGTCGCGGGCCTGGGCTTTCTCGGCCTCGGCGCGCAGCCGCCGAGCCCCGAGTGGGGCTTCATGGTCGCGTCGGGCCGCAACGTGCTGCTCGACGCGTGGTGGGTCGCGACGCTGCCCGGCATCGCGATCCTGCTCGTGAGTCTCGCGTTCAACCTGCTCGGCGACGGGCTGCGCGACGTCTTCGATCCCCGCCATGGAGCCTGACATGCCGATGCATTCCACCCCCGCGCCCGCGCCGCTCTGCGAGATCGACGGCCTGAAGATCGGCTTTCGCGGGCACGACGGCGTCGTCACCGACGCGGTGCGCGACCTGTCGCTGACGCTCGCGCCCGGCGAACGGCTCGGCATCGTCGGCGAATCGGGCTCCGGCAAGTCGCTGACGGGTCGCGCATTGCTCGGCCTGCTGCCCGACGCCGCGCGCTGGTCGGCGCGTACGATGCGCTTCGCGGGCCAGGATCTGCTCGCGATGTCCGCGAGCGAACGCCGGCGCCTGTGCGGCAGCCAGATGGGGATGATCCTGCAGGACCCGAAGTATTCGCTGAACCCGGTGATGACCGTCGCGAAGCAGATGGGCGAAGCGTTCCGGCGGCACGAGCCGGGTTTGCGCGGCCGCGCGCTGCGCGAGCGGATCGTCGAGGCGCTCGCGGCCGTGCAGATCCGCGACCCGGCGCGCGTCGCCGATGCGTATCCGCACGAGCTGTCGGGCGGCATGGGCCAGCGCGTGATGATCGCGATGATGGTGTCGACCGGCCCGCGCCTCCTGATCGCCGACGAGCCGACCTCCGCGCTCGACGTCGCGGTGTCGATGCAGGTGCTCGCGGTGCTCGACGCGATGATCGCGCGGCACGACACGGGCCTGATGTTCATCAGCCACGACCTGCCGCTCGTGATGTCGTTCTGCGATCGCGTCGCGGTGATGTATGCGGGCCGCGTGGTCGAGACCTGCGCCGCGCGCGACTTGCGCGATGCGACGCATCCCTATACGCGCGGGCTGCTCGCGGCGAACCCGCCGCTCGCGAACCCGCCCGACGAACTGCCGGTGCTGCGGCGCGATCCGGCGTGGCTCGACGCCGCCGTGCCCACGCCGAGCTCACACGACCCGCAGGAGGCCGCACGATGATCGACGTCGATCACGTATCGATCCGTTTCCCGACCCGCACGGGTCACGTCGACGCCGTGCGCGACGCGAGCTTCGCGGTGCGCGACGGCGAAGTGTTCGGGCTGGTCGGCGAATCGGGCTCCGGCAAGTCGACGCTGCTGCGTGCGCTGACGGGCCTCGTGCCGCTCGCGTCCGGCAGCCTGTCGATCGATGGCCGTCCGGTCGGCGGCACGCCCGATCGCGCGTTCCGCCGTCACGTGCAGATGGTGTTCCAGGACCCGTACGCGTCGCTGCATCCGCGCTTCACGGTCGACCAGACGCTGCGCGAGCCGCTGTCGATCCATGCGATCGGCGACGCCGATGCGCGGATCGCCCGCGCGCTCGCCGAGGTCGGCCTCGGCCCCGCGTTCCGCTTCCGCTACCCGCACCAGTTGTCGGGCGGCCAGCGGCAGCGCGTGGCGATCGCGCGCGCGCTGATCGTCGAGCCGCGCGTGCTGCTGCTCGACGAGCCGACGTCCGCGCTCGACGTATCGGTGCAGGCCGAGATCCTGAACCTGCTGCGCCGCCTGCATCGCGAACGCAACCTGACGATGATCCTCGTCAGCCACAACCTCGCGGTGATCGGCTTCCTGTGCCAGCGCGTCGCGGTGATGCAGCACGGCGAGATCGTCGAGCAGTTGCGGATCGAGGACGTGCGGGCCGGGCAGGTCGCACGCGACTACACGCGTACGCTGCTGAACGCGACCGAAGGCTATCGCCGCCTCGACCCGGTTGCCGACGCGCCTGCCAAGTGACATCCGCCGGACGCGAACGCATGCGATACTGCGCACGCCACGCGCCGGCTTGCCGCCGCATGGAACCCTCGTGCATCGCACGGGTCAACTTCCTTTCGTCAACAGCACAGCTATAGGGAGGCATTCATGCTGCAATTCATCGAAACCCTGGTGGTCGGGCTCATCGTCGGCCTCCTCGCCCGCGCACTCAAGCCGGGCGACGACAAGATGGGCATCCTGATGACCGTCGTGCTCGGCGTCGTCGGCTCGCTGGTGGCCGGCTATGTCGGCCGCGCCGCCGGCTGGTATGCGCCGGGCCAGGGCGCCGGCTGGATCGCGTCGATCATCGGTGCGATCGTGCTGCTCGTCGTCGTGGGTGCGATCCGCAAGCGCGCGGGCTGAACCCCGCACGCCCCGCTTCACGGCAAAACGGCCGCTCACTCACGAGCGGCCGTTTTGTTTTCCGGACGATGCAAACCGTTGCCGGCACAACGATTACGGCGATCGTTCGTCATGCGATCTTATGCCACCCGGCGTTTCCCCGACTTGCGGATGCGCAGATCCGGCCTACATTGGTTGAAGCACCACGCGGTCATTTGCTTATTACCGATATTTTCGTTTTTTGATTCAAGAGGTCCGATGGTTTTGCCGTTTACGCAGATAGCATCGTAGCGTTGACGGACTGCCACCCGAGCGGCCCCGCTGCGACGCGCTTCCTCTCTGGAGCCTGTCATGAAGCATCGTGTGTTCGCCTCGTTCGCCCTGGCTGCCTCGCTTCTGGCCTCGTCCTCGTCGTTTGCCGCCGGCGCGTCCGGCATCATTTACTTCTCCGGCATGATCGTCGAGCCACCCTGCTCGTTTGCGCTCGACACGGCCAATGCGACCCAGGCACACGTGCGCCCCGACTGCCCGCGCCCGGCCGCCGGCCAGATCGCGTTCGTCGACGCGGCGACACAGCGTTCGCTGAAGACGGCGCTCTTTACGCAGGCCTCGCGCGCAATCGTTTTACCTGACCGCCCGGGCAACGACCATGCACCGATGATCGCCGTCGTGACCTACCAGTAAAGTCCGCCGCGGCGCCGCGCGTCAGTCGCGATGGCGCGCGATCCAGTCGCTGAACGCGCGGATCTTCTGCTGGCTGCCGAGGTTCTCGGGGTAGACGAAGAAGTAGCGTGCGCCGGTTTCGAGCACGATGTCGAACGGCCGTTCGAGCCGGCGCGCGCTGACGTCGTCGTCGACGAGCGTCACGTCGCCGATCGCGACGCCGAAGCCCTGCATCGCCGCGTTCGTCGCGAGATCGAGCGTGTCGAACGTCGGGCCGCGCGCGGGATCGACGCCGCGCTCGCCCGCATGGTCGAGCCATGCACGCCAGTCGCGGTGGTCGCGCGTCGGATGCAGCAGCGTGTGGCGCGCGAGATCGCCGACCGCGCCGAGCGGCGACGCCTGCCGCAACTCGGGCGCGCACACGGGTGTCAGCCGTTCGTCGAACAGCGGCAGCGCGACGACGCCGGGGCCCGGCGACGTCCCGTAGACGATCGCCGCATCGAACGGTTCGCTCGAGAAATCGACGACGTGCTGCCACGCGGTCGTGATCTGCACGTGGAGATCGGGGTGTTCGCCCTGGAAGCGCATGATGCGCGGCAGCATCCAGCGCATCACGCAGGTCGGCACCTTCAGCGCGAGATCGGTGCGCTGCCGCGTGAGCTTCATCGAGATGTCCTCGATCCGCGCGAAGCTCTCGTCGACCACCGGCAACAGTTGCTCGCCTTCCGCCGTCAGCGTGAGGCCCTTCGCATGCCGCTTGAACAGCGGAAACCCGTAATGCGCCTCGAGCGTCTGGATCTGCCGGCTCACCGCGCCCTGCGTGAGGCACAGCTGCTCGGCCGCGCGCGTGAAGCTGCGGTGGCGAGCCACCGTCGAGAAGATCTGCAGCGCGTGCAGGGGCGGAAGTCGGCGCATGGCGAACGGGAAACGGAAAACGGCGCGGAAGGACCGCGCGCCGGCGTCGGCGCGCGCTGACCGACACGATAAGCCAAACGCCGGCTTTGCGCGAGACGCCGGGGGTTCAGGCGGTCGCGGTGAGCGCGCCCGCCGCGATGCGCGCCGCCGACGCGACGACGTCCGCGCGCGCCGCGGCAGCGGCGTCCGGCTGCGTGAACGACACGGCCATCACGATCGGCGCGCGCGACGGCGGCCACAGCACCGCGATGTCGGTCGTCGTGCCGTAGCCGCCGGTGCCCGCCTTGTCGGCGACGCGCCAGCCGGGCGGCACGCCCGCCGCGATGCCGGTCGCCGCGCGTGCGCCGCCCGCCATCCATTCCGTCAGTTGCGCGCGCTGCGGTTCGCGCAGCGTGTCGCCGAGCAGCAGCCGCTGCAGCGTGTCGACCATCGCGACCGGCGTCGACGTGTCGCGCTCGTCGCCGGGCGCGGCCTTGTTCAGCTCGGGTTCCCAGTGATCGAGGCGGAAGCTGGTGTCGCCGCTTTCCCGCGCGAACGCCGTGACGGCCTGCGGGCCGCCGAGCACGCCCATTAGCAGGTTGCCCGCGCCCTTGTCGCCCGACTGCAGCATCGCCGCGCACAGCTGCGCGATCGTCATGCCGGTGTCGACGTGGCTTTCCGTAATCGGCGAGCCGGACACGATTTCATAGCGGCGGTACAGGATACGGCGCGGCAGCAGCGACGCGTCGAGCGAGCCGCGCGCGAGCATCGCGGCGGCGGCCATGACCGCATACGTGCCGCACAGCGGGAAGCGTTCGCGCGCATGGTGCGCGATGCGCACGCCGTTCGACGTATCGAGCGCGGCGACGCCGAGCCGCCCGTTCGAGGCTTTTTCGAGTGCGGCGAGTTCGGCCTGGGCGGTATGGGCGCGCCCCTGGTCGGCGACCGGCGCGGACGTGCACGCGGCGACGAACGGCGCGGCCACGGCGGCAAGCAACAGCGAGCGGCGGGTCGAAGAGTGTTCCATGAATGAGATCTGTTCTGTCGGAAACGGTGGCGCGAAGCAACGCGGCCGCGCATCGGCGATGCGCGACCGTTCACGCCGACGGCCGGCCCGCGACGGCATTTGCCGCGCTTCCCCGAAGACGCCCGTCGGCCCCGCGATAGCGGGATTCGCATGAACAAACCTTAGCGTAGCAGCGACCGCCGTCGCGTTCCAGCGAAACGGCCGCGCTTCACCCTTGCGACGAAGGCAGGTACGGCATCGGATTCACCGGCTTGCCGTCGCGTCGCACCTCGAACAGCAGCGCGACGCGCGAGTTGTCGAGGTCGCCCATCTCGGCGATCGCGTCGCCCTGATGCACGATGTCGCCCGTCTTCACGAGCAGCTTGCGGTTGTGCGCATAGGCGGTCAGGAAGTCCGCGTTGTGCTGGACGATGATCAGGCTGCCGTAATCGTTCAGGCCGGTGCCCGCGTACATCACGCGGCCGTCGGCCGCGGCGCGGACCGGATCGCCCGGCCGACCGGCGATCTGGATGCCGCGGTTCTGTCCGGGCTTGAACCCGTCGACGATCTTGCCGGTTGCCGGCCACTTGAGCGCGACGCCGCCCGCATGGCGCTTCGTTTCCTTGACGACCTGGCGATCGCTCGCGGTCGATGCGCCGGCCTGCGAAGTGGCCTGCGCGGTGGTCTGCGAGTTGCCCTGACTACTCGCCGCGCCATTACTCGCGACAATCTGCGCGCCGGCCGCGCCCGCGGGCGGCAGCGGCTGCTGCTTGACGATGCGCAGTACCTGCCCCATGCGCAGCCTGCCGTTCGCGGCCAGCTTGTTCCAGGTGCGCAAGTCGGCCACGCTGCAATCGTTCGCGGAGGCGATGCCCGTCAGCGTGTCACCGCGTTTCACGACGTACTTTTGCGCGACGAGAATCGGTGCGGCCGGCATCGGCGCAGCCAACTGCGCGGCAGGCGGGCTCGTATCAGCGGGTTTTCCCGCCAGCGTGTCGCTCGGCGGAACGGACTGCGTACTTGCACAACCGGCCATGACGAGCACGGCGGCCAGGCCCGACAGCCACGCCGCCTTAGGGTGAATCTCGCGCGTTTTCATGGACGATCCGACTCCGGTTTGACAATCTTTCAAGCATCTCAAAAACGGAACGGCCGACGTGTAACCGGATGCAAACAATGATGACAAACGATCACGGACCGGATGCCGGCCGGCATTCGCTACCGGTAATACGGTCCGATCCGGAAAAACTTGATGGTCTTTTCGCTGGAAAACGGAAGAATTTTCGTCGTCAAAAACTATGGCCCGCTGGTTTCAATAGGCGCGATCCGCGACATTCACCGCAACCATGCGACGATTTCGGCTGCGGCCCACGCGATGCCAATGCACAGGAACAGCAGATGCAACGCGATCTTGAACGACACGCCCCATGACGAATCGATCCGCATGACAGGCTCCCCGGTTGATGTGCGTCCATCATCGGCCGCCGATCGCACCCCGAAAATGCGGAAGCGACGAACCAGGCCTCAAGCTGCCCCTGAGACCGGCGCGGCGGTTCCTGCTAACTTATCGACCATCCCCACCCATCGCTCCGCCCATCATGCGCTTCGACCTGACCGACCTGCGCCTCTTCCTGAACATCTGCGAAGCCGGCACGATCACGAACGGCGCCGAACGCACGCACATCACGCTGCAGGCCGCGAGCGAACGCATTCGCGGGATGGAGGACGAACTCGGCGTGCCGCTGCTGCACCGGACCAAGGCGGGCGCGCAAGTCACCGATGCTGGCCGCGCGCTCGAACACCACGCGCGCACCGTGCTGCAGCAGATCGATCACATGCGTGGCGAACTGCAGCAATACGGCCAGGGGCTGCGCGGCCATATCCGGCTGCTGTGCAACACCGCGTCGCTCAGCGAATACCTGCCCGACGCCCTGGCCGATTACCTGCCGAGCCATCCGAAGCTGTCGATCAGCGTCGAGGAACGCTCGAGCCAGGAGATCGTGCATGCGATCCGCAACAAGACGGCCGAGGTCGGCATCGTCGCCGATTCGGTCGGGCTCGGCGGGCTCGAACAGCAGCCGTTCCGCGAAGACTGGCTGATCGTCGTCGTGCCGGCCGCGCATCCGCTCGCGTCGCACGACAAGGTCGCGTTCGACGACATCGCCGACGAAGACTTCATCGGCCTCACCGACGGCAGCGCGCTGCAGGTGCATCTCGCCGATCAGGCGCGTGCGATCGGCAAGCGGATTCGTTATCGCGTGCAGTTGAAGAGCTTCGACGCGATCTGCCGCGTGATCGCGAGCGGCGTGGGCATCGGCATCGTGTCGCGGCATGCGGCCGAGCGCGCGATGCTCACGATGGACGTGCGGCTCGTCGAGCTGTCCGATCCGTGGAGCCATCGGAAACTGACGCTCTGCGCGCGGTCGTTCGACGCGCTGCCGAAGTACACGCGCGAGTTCGTCGCGTTCCTGTCCGGCGGCGCACCGCCGCGCTGACGCGCGCCGCATTCGCGTCGCCCCATCGACATACGGAGGCATGACCATGACCGATACCGATCTCGCCACCCGCTATCGCGCGTATATCGACTGCCTGAACCGGCAGGACTGGACGGCGCTCGGCGAGTACGTGTCCGACGACGTGATCCACAACGACCGGCCGCTCGGCCTCGCCGGTTACCGCGCGATGCTGGAACAGGACTTCCGCGACATTCCCGATCTGCGCTTCGACATCCGGCTGCTCGTGTGCGAGCCGCCGCGTGTCGCGTGTCGCCTTCGCTTCGCGTGTTCGCCGAAGGGGACGTTCATGGGGCTCGCCGTCGACGGCCGCAAGGTCACGTTCGCCGAGAACGTGTTCTACGAGTTTCACGAAGGCAAGATCCGCCAGGTGTGGTCGGTGATCGACAAGGCGGCGATCGAGAAGCAGCTTTGAACGTCGTCGAAACGGCGCGGCGTCGCGCGCGGCGGCCGGTGGTCAGGAATACCTGAATGCACTTCGATTCTTATGGATAACGTTTTCTCTCATTACGTATCGAGAATCCGTTTCCATGTCACGCTCCGGCCGCCGCTTCAAAGCACGATTTCCCTCACCCGATGATCATTCGATCGTCAACGAAAATCCCCGCGATTTTCGCATAAGGCCGATTTCCCCTCCGCACCCTCTCGCACCCTCCGCTCCCGACATTCGGGTTTCTACCGGCGTATCCGATGTGAAACTTCATTGACATCACGCGGATGGATGCCTAAATTTGGAAAACGTTTTCCAATGCTCGAGCGCGACGCCAGTCACGGCCCGCGCAGGGGGAACGCTTGCCTGCTCGATTTGCGATTCAGGCCGTCCGCCTTCAGGGATCAGGGTTGCAAGGGCGGCAGCCGGGTACGGGCATCGAGCACGGCATCGGCCACACGTGCCCGTGCTTCATCACTATTCAAAACTGGAGACACCATGCATCCGCGCAGCAGATTCGCGCTCGGCGCCGCGCTCAGCGCCCTTTCCGTCGTGTTCGTCAGCGCGTGCGGCGGCAACGACGTGACCGACACGCCGTCGTCGCCCCCCTCGTCGACCACGCCCGCCACGCCCACGCTCGCGTCGAACTCGCTGCAGGCGCTCGTCTATGGCGCGCCCGACACCAGCGTGCCGGCCGGCACGAACATCCCGGCCACGATGATGGGCCAGATGCGCGCGCTGTTCGACCTGATCCGGAAATCGCCCGATTTCACGCAGGTCGTGATGGATCTCGGCGACGGCACGCCCGTCCACGTGCTCGACACGAACACCGGCGACAAATTCCTGCCCGGCAAGCTCGCGCTCGGCCTGTCGTACATCCTGATCGACATGAAGTCGAAGAACGACCCGCAATACGCGAGCTACCTCGCGACGTACCAGACGATCACGACCGCGATGATGGCGCAGTCGGGCAGCAACTACACGTATGCGAACACGTCGTGGGGCGAGTACTACTACCTCGTCGCGCTGAACAACCTGAAGGCGCACGGGATGCTCAACGAAGTCTTCAGCGACGCGATGCTCGCGACGCTGCAGCAGCGGCTCACCTTCTGCGACATGTTCGGCCCGGATGCGAGCGGCAAGACCAGTACGTGCCCGGCGGCCGGCACGCCGATCGACATCGCGTCGCTCAACACCGCGCAGAACTACTACGCGGTGTCCTACGGCATTGCCGGGCTGCGCCAGAAGCTCGGCTGGAGCAGCCCGTCGTTCGCATCGAAGACCGATCCGGCGGTCGCGACGATGAGCGCGCGCGACGCGCTGCTGTACACGCTGACGAACCACATCCGCAACGACTCGTCGGGCGGGTTCTCCGACGAAGCATCGAACACGCACACGACCTATTACGACCAGGCGCGCTTCGACCGCTACAGCACGCTGCTGATCGGCGAAGTGGTCGAGCGCACGTTCGAGATGGGCAACGAAGCAAACCTCACGCCGGAGCTGAAGGGCTATCTGCGCAAGTCGGTCGACCTGATCCTGCCGCAGCTGAACGTCGACGGCCAGGGCTTCAACTACGGCCGCTCGATCGGCCCGTACGGCGATTCCGCGTTCATGGAGGTGCTGACGGCCGCGGCCAATGCCGGCGTGCTGACCGATCGCGAGAAACAGGTTGCGTATGCATTCATCTACCAGGCCGCGCGGCGCTTCGACACGTACTGGTACGACCCGTCGCTGCCGACGCCGTCGGTGAACATGTGGGTCAAGGGCCGCGGCACCGACACCTATCGCGGCAAGCCGCGCGTGATGGGCGAGAACTTCAGCCTGCTGCACCAGTACCTGTACGTGAACGCATGGTGGAACAAGCTCGGCTTCGGCGGCCAGGCGCCGATGGCCGATGCGGACTACCGCGCGTGGCTCGACGCGCTGCCGCGCTACACGCTCGCCTGGTACAACCAGCCGGGCGACGCCGCGCATCCGTACAGCGCCGCGCTGCTCACCGTGCGCGACGGCCGGCGCGTGATCAACCTGAACCTCAGCCAGGCGCCCGACTACGACTCGTACACGCCGTATTACCCGGTGCCGTTCTCCGACAAGCTGATCTACGGCACGACCGACCTCGGCTATGCGCTGCTGGTGCCGCAGGTGACGTACAACGCGAAGACCTACATTCCCGTCACGTACTACAGGAACCTGAACGTGCAGCAGAGCAACGGCCAGGTGATCGTGTCGTTCGATACGACGAAGTTCCGCCTCGCGTCGAAGAACGCCGCGTACACGACGGATCTCGACCTGCAGGTGCACACGGTGCTGACCTTCGCGCACGGCACGGTGTCGCGCAGCGATACGCTGAGTTCGGGCACGCTCGCCGGCAACCTCGCGGTCGAGACGGACTTCACGTCGTTCGCGGATTTCGCGTCGACGCAGGCCAACGGCGACGGCGTATCGGTGACGTACGCGAACAGCGCCGCGACCGGCTATGCGGCGTCCGGGTTCGACAACTGCGCGCTGTCCGCCTTCGACACGGCGAACGGCACGACGAATCCGCTGTCGACGACGCCGATCGGGCAGTTGCATTCGAACTTCGCGTGCACGACGAAGCCGTTCGCGCTCGGCGCGGGCGCGACCCGCACGGTCGGGTGGACGCTGAAGTACACCGATCCGGCGTGAGCGGCGCGAACGCGATGCCGTGACCGTTCCCGAAGCCGGTTGCCGAAACCGGCTTCGGGATCATTCAGCGGCCAGGCGCACGTTCACCGCCACCCCGACCCCGCCATATACGCGCCGAGCGCGATCAGCCCGATGAAGAAGCAACGCTTGAACAGCTTCTCGCTCATCACGCGCCGCGCATATTGGCCGCCGGCCATCCCCGCCAGCGCGGGCACGAGCGCGAGCGCCGATACGCCGAGATCGATGGTCTGCAATGCGCCCGTTACGCGCAATTGCAGGCCGAGCACGATCGTCGACGCGGTAAACGACAGCCCGAGCGCCTGGATCAGATCGTCCTTCGACAGACGCAGCGCCTGCAGGTACGGCACCGCCGGTACGACGAACACGCCGGTCGCGGCCGTCACGACGCCCGTCAGGTAGCCGACCCCGGCCGACAACCATTTTTCATGGCGCCCCGGCGCGGGCAGCCGCGCCGCCGCCAGCCCCCACAGCCCGTAAAGCACCAGCACGACGCCGAGCGCCGCGTGCGTCCACGTGCTACCGGCCGCGAGCGCCGGCAATCCGCCCGTCAACGTGCCGACCGTCAGGCCGGCGAGCAGCGGCCATAGCCGGCGCAGCAATGCGCCGAACGACGGACCGAGCCACAACTGCCACACGTTGGTGACGAGCGACGGCACGAGCAGCAGGCTCGCCGCGGCCGACGGCGGCATCGCGAGCGTCAGTAGCCCCATCGCGATCGTCGGCAGCCCGAGCCCGATCATCCCCTTCACCGCACCGGCCAACAGGAAAACCAGTACGACGATCGTCAGCGTATGAATGTGCATGGCGGGCGTTCCGTCCGTTGAGTACGGCGCCGATGGTGCCTGCCCGCCATGCCGCCCGCCATCTGGCTTTGCCTGAGGCTGGCTCGGGCCGGTCGGTCAAGGCTGTCAGGCCCCGGCGATCCGGCCCCGTGGATCACCCCCGACCCTGCTCGCTGTCGAGGTGCGCCATCTGCGCGGCCGGATAACGCTCGCCGGCCGCCGCCCCGGCGGGAACCGCCGCTTCGATGCGTGCGAGGTCATCGACCGTTAGTTGCAATTTGGTCGCCAGCAAACCGTCCTGCAGTTGCGTGCGCTTGCGCGCGCCGACCAGCGGCACGATGTCGGCGCCGCGCGACAGCACCCATGCGATCGCGACCTGCGCCGGATTGCTGCCCTTCTCGTCCGCGATCGCGCGCAGCGCATCGACCAGCGCGAGGTTATGCGCGAGGTTCTCGCCCTGGAAACGCGGACTGGCCGCGCGGAAATCGCGCTCGCCCTGCCGCGCCGCGCTCCAGCCGCCGCCGAGCAACCCGCGCGACAGCACGCCGTACGCCGTCACACCAATCCCGAGTTCGCGGCACGCGGGCAGGATGTCCGCCTCGATCCCGCGCGACAGCAGCGAGTATTCGATCTGCAGATCGACGATCGGCGCGACGGCGGCCGCGCGGCGGATCGTGTCCGCACCGACTTCCGACAGCCCGATATGACGCACGTACCCGGCCTTCACGAGATCGGCGATCGCGCCGACCGTTTCCTCGATCGGCACGGCCGGATCGACGCGTGCCGGCCGGTAGATGTCGAGGTAGTCGGTGCCGAGCCGCTTCAGCGAATACGCGACGAAGTTCCGGATCGCCGCGGGCCGCGCGTCGTAGCCGGCGAACCCGCCGGCCGGATCGCGCAGCGCGCCGAACTTCACGCTGATCAGCACCTGGTCGCGCGTGCGGCCGCGCAGCGCGTCGCGGATCAGCATCTCGTTGTCGCCCATCCCGTAGAAGTCGCCCGTATCGAGCAGCGTGATGCCGTGGTCGAGCGCCGCGTGCAGCGTCGTGATGCTTTCGTCGCGATCCGCCGGCCCGTAAAAGTCCGACATCCCCATGCAGCCGAGCCCGATCGCCGAAACCTGCGGGCCCGTGCGGCCCAGTCGATGCTTGTCCATGTCCGTGTCCTTGCGGTGTTGACTGAATCAACCGGATTCTGAACGCATCGCGGCGCGCGATAAACGCGAAACCCCCAACCAATTCATTCGACGATGATTAACAATGGAGCCTGTTCCAATCGCCACGCTCCCCCCCCCCGCATGGACCATCTGCAAGCAATGCGCACCTTCGCGCGCGTCGCCCATCTGGGCAGCTTCACGAAAGCGGCCGAGCAACTCCAGTTGCCGCGCCCGACGGTCAGCAACGCCGTCCAGTATCTGGAAAAGCACCTGAAGATCCGCCTGCTGCAACGCACGACGCGGCGCGTCGCGCTGACCGCCGAGGGCGCGACCTACTACGAGCGCTGCGTGCGGTTGCTGGCCGATCTCGACGATGTGGAAACGCTGTTCGAGGATGCCGGCGCGTCGCCGCGCGGCGTGATCCGCGTCGACCTGCCCGAGCGTTTCGCGCTGAACCAGGTGATTCCGGCGCTGCCGGATTTCCACGCGCGCTACCCCGACCTGCGCGTCGTGATCAGCACGACCGACCGCTTCGTCGACCTCGTGGCCGACGGCATCGACTGCGCGGTGCGGGTCGGCGTGCTGTCCGACACGTCGCTCGTCGCGCGGCGCGTCGGCGAGATGGCCCAGATCAACTGCGCGTCGCCCGCCTATCTCGCGCGCCACGGCACGCCGCGCTCGCCGGACGAGCTGCCGGACCACGTCGCGGTCGGTTATTTTTCGAGCCGAACGGGCCGCGAGCTGGACTGGGAATATGCGGACATGGATTCGGGCGAGCTGCACGCGGTGAAGATGCACAGCGTCGTGTCGGTCAACAGCTCGCAGGCGTATCTCGCGTGCTGCCTCGCGGGCCTCGGGCTGATCCAGGCGCCGCGCGACGGGCTCGCGCCGCTGCTCGCCGACGGTTCGCTGGTCGAGGTGCTGCCTGAATGGAACGCGGCGCCGCTGCCCGTGTCGGTGGTGTTCCCGACCGGCCGGCATCTCGCGCCGCGCGTGCGGATCTTCGTCGACTGGCTCGCGGAAACGCTCGGCGGCATGCACCGGACTGACTGATGGCGGCCGTGCCGGGGCGTTCGGCCCCGGCCCCGGCGCCCGGTCAGAACTTGTGGCGGATCGCGGCGCGCACCGAGAACTGGTTCGACGACGCCGACGGGCCGTCCGTCCCGACGACATAGCCGCCATCGGCCGCCGTGCCCGTCTTGTCGCCGCCCACCTTCTGCCACGCGCCCTGCAGGTACACGTCGGTGCGCTTCGACAGGCTGTAGTCGGCCATCAGGCCGACCGTGTGGTACTTCGGCTTGAACGAACCGGCCGCGGCATCGTACTTGCCGTCCGTGTATACGTATTGCGCACCGAGATAGAAATCGGGCGTGAGCTGGTACTTGCCGTTGATTTCGAAGTTCTGGAACTTCGTCGCGGTCAGCCCGAGACCGGCGAACGTCGACGCCGGCAGGTAGACCGTCGATACCGGGTTCTTCACGTCGGTCTTCGTGTAGACGACGCCGACCGTCGCCGGGCCGAACGTGTAATTGACGCCGCCGCCGAAGATGCGCAGCCGGTCGGCGACGAAGTTCGCGTCGTCGGCCGCGATCGCGCCCGCGCTGCCGATGCCCGGGTTGTTCGCCTGCAGGTACGCGGCCGCGACCTGCAGCCCGGCCAGCGAATACTGCGCGCCGATGCTGTACTGGCGGTTGTTCGAGAAGCCCGTGCTGTTGCTGAAGCTGTACGTGCCGCCGAACGTCAGGCCGTTCCAGTCGGCGCTCGCGTACTTGACCGTGTTGTTGACGCGGAACGAGTTGTCCGTGTTGTCGTTGTCGAACGGGTGCGAGAACAGCGTGCCGCCCCAGTTGCCGTTCGCGGTCAGCGGCGCGAGATAGTCGACGACGGCATCGTACTGGCGGCCGAAGGTCAGCGTGCCGAAGCGCGACTCGGACAGCCCGACGAACGCCTGACGGCCGAACATGCGGCCGCCCTGGCCGAGCCGGCCGTTATTCACGTCGAAACCGTTTTCCAGCGTGAAGACCGCCTTCAGCCCGCCGCCGAGATCCTCGCTGCCCTTCAGGCCCCAGCGGCTGCCCTGCGCATAGCCGCTCGCGAGCTGGTAATTGGTCTTTCCGACCCCATTGACGTTGACGTTGTTCGTGTAATTGAAGCCTTCGTCGATCACGCCGTACAGCGTCACGCTGGTCTCGGCAAAGGCCGGCGCGGCGAAGGCAGCGAGCGCGGCGGCAAAAATGACGGGGTGCTTCATGACGGATCTCCGGAGCCGAGGGCCGGGCAGGCCGAACGCCCGGCGAATGTTTGAGCTGTTGTATGTGTGGCCCGCAGGGCGGACGACGCGGTGTGCGGCCGCGTGAGGACAAAATGGTGTCACGTCGCAAATCGTCCGTCCATCGGGTACGGGGCGTCGCGTGCAAAGCGTTGCGCTCGTCCAACTGCCCGGTTGTGCCGACCGCCTGACCGGGCTTGTCGGCAGCGGCAGGCCGGCCCGCCATCCGCGTAAACCCGATGAGCGTCGCATCGGTGGCACAATGCGCATCCGTTCGCCATTTCTTCACGAAGTCATGCTTCACCCCGACACCCGCGCGGCGCGTGCCGGCCGTGCCCGCGGCCCGCGCCGGAAGGCGTTCCGATGACCGCGCCGGCCCGGGCCGGCCGCTACGCCGAACTCGATTTCTTCCGCGGCCTCGTGCTGCTCGTCATCGTCGTCGACCACATCGGCGGCAGCATCCTGTCGCGCGTCACGCTGCACGCGTACGCGCTGTGCGACGCGGCCGAGGTGTTCGTGTTCCTCGGCGGCTTCGCGACCGCCATCGCGTACAACTCGCTCGCCGAGCGGCACGACGAGGCCGCCGCGCGCCAGCGCTTCATCCGGCGTGCGTTCGAGATCTACCGGGCGTTCCTCGTGACGGCCGGCCTGATGCTGCTGATCACCGCCGCGCTGAACGCGTTCGCGATCGACGGCCCGAACATGCCGACCAACGACCTCGACGGGCTGCTGCACAAGCCGCTCGCCGCGCTGCGCGACATCCTGCTGTTCCGCCGCCAGCCGTACCTCGCGTCGGTACTGCCGATGTATGCGTTCTTCGCGCTGCTCGTCCCGCTCGCGCTGCCGCTCGCCCGCACGCAGCCGTGGCTGATGCTCGCGTTCAGCGGATCGCTGTGGTACGCGGCGCCGCACGTCGCGCGCTTCTTGCCGACCGTCGAAGGCGCGCCGTGGGATTTCAATCCGTTCGCGTGGCAGTTCCTGTTCGTGCTCGGCGTGATCGCGCGCTGCCAGCCCGTCTACCAGACGCTCGCGCCCCGGCCACAGGGCTGGCTGCTGACGGCCGCGTCGCTCGCGATCGTCGCGGCCGGCGCGTACTACCGGCTGCGCATCGAACCGTTCCCGACCGATCCGTCGATCAAACAGAACCTCGGTGCGCTGCGGCTCGTGAACTTCCTCGCGATCGCGTGGCTCGCCGCCAAGCTCGTGCACCTCGGCTGGATGAAGAAGGTCGCGCACGCGATGCCGTGGATCGGCACGATCGGCCGGCAGGGGCTGCTGTGCTTCGTCGCGGGCACCGGCATCTCGCTCGCGGTCGATTCGCTGCTCTACCAGGCGACCGAAGGCTATCTCGACGTGCCGCTCGGCCTGACCGCCGACGCCGTCGCGATCGGGCTGCTGTATCTCGTCGCCAAACTCTACGGGCCGCTCGTCGCGCGGCTGCCGTTCCGTTCGCGGCCATGACGCGCCGCGCCGTCACGCGCCGCTGCTACGATAGCCGGCGCCTCTCCTGACACGATTCGCCATGCGCCGACTCGCCCTTCCGCTCGCTTTCGCCCTCGCCCTGATCGCCGGCGCCATCGCCACCGCCCATGCCACGCCACCGGCACAGGGGCCGGCTGCCGCGCCGGCGGCCTCGCCCGCGCCGCCGGCCGTCCAGACGGCGACGACGCCGTCCGCCGCGCAGGAGCCGTCCGTCAATCCGGGCAGCAGCGTCGTGCTGCGCACGTTCCGCTCGGCGTCGCTGAAGCGCGACTGGTCGTACACGGTCTATCTGCCGCCCGGCTACAACCCCGAAGGCGCGCGCTACCCGGTGATGTACCTGCTGCACGGCAACGCGGGCAACGCGAACGACTGGGTCACGCAGGGCCGGCTGCAGGCCACCGCCGACACGCTGATCGAGCGCCACGACATCCCGCCCGTCGTGATCGTGATGCCGCAAGGCGGCACCGACTGGTACGTCGATCGCAAGGAGAAGATGCAGAGCGCGTTTCTCAACGACCTGCTGCCGGAAGTCGAAGCGCACTTCGCGGTGTCGAACCAGCGCGCGGGCCGCGCGATCGGCGGCGTGTCGATGGGCGGCTTCGGCGCGCTGCGCTTCTCGCTGCTCGAACCGGGGCTGTTCTGCGGCGCGATGCTGCTGAGCCCAGCGATCTATGCGAACGAGCCGCCGCTCAATTCCGCCGCGCGCTACGTCGGCGTGTTCGGCGACCGGCAGTTCGATTCACGCGTGTGGCACGAACTCAATTACCCGGCGCTGCTGCGCGGCTATTTCGCGCGCAGCTGGCGCGTGCCGATGTTCATCGCGGCCGGCGACGACGACCTGACGATCCAGGCGGAATCGAGCGTGCTGTACACGCACCTGCGCCGCGCGCAGAACCCGGCCGAGCTGCGCATCGTCGACGGCGGGCATACGTGGGACGTGTGGCGCGGGTTGCTCGGGCAGGGGTTGAAGTATGCGTTGGAGTGCGTGAAGTGAAACGCGCCTGAGCGCGCCCGGCAAGGCGGCCGGCACGTATGCGCTGCCGGGCCGCCCCGCTTGCGTCAGACTTCCGCTCCAATCGTCTTCGCCATCCTGAGCGCCAGCGCATACCCGGTCAGCGTCGGATTGACCACCGACGAACTCGGGTGCACGGCCGTGCTCGCGATGAACAGGTTCGGGTGATCGTGCGTTCGGCAATCGCGATCGACGACCGAATCGGCCGGATCGTTGCCCATGATCGTCGTGCCCATGATGTGAGAACTCGGCACCCACGCATGGACGTCGTTCACGATCTCGGTCGCACCGAACACCTGATGGAAGTCGCGGTAATCGTCGAGCACTTGCGACGCCGCTCGCAACGAATAGTCGTACACGTCATAGTCGGTACGCGGCGTCGGCAGCCCGAGTGCATCCTTGCGATCGCTGAGCGTCACACGGTTACGCGGGTCGGGCAGGATCTCGACGTAGCTCGCGATCTTCAGGTAGCGCGCCGCATCGTGGCGGATCCGCGCATCGAGCGCGTCGCCGACGACACCTTGCGCGATCAGCCGCCGCGTAACGATCTCGTTCGGCACCGTGTTGTCGAGGAAATGCCGGATCGCGCCGTGTTCGCGACGAAACGCGCCGTCGCGCCGCGTGTTGATGCTGCCCTGCTGGGTCGGGCCGCGCCCGGCCCACACCGGTTCGCGCGCGAGCATCGCGATCGCGCGGCCGGTGTGCCCCATCATGTTGCGGCCGACCTGGCCCGACGTGTTCGCAACGTCCGACATCAGCAGCAGCTTCGGAATCTCGACACCGTGCGCCGCGAGCACGAAGGTCCGCGCGGTCAGGCGCGTGCTTTTGCCATCCGGCGTCATGTAGTGGATCGCGGCGATCTTGCGGCCCTCGCCGCGCTCGATCTTGTAGACGACCGCATTCGTCAGCAGCCGCGCACCCTGCGCGACGGCGCGCAGTACCGGGCGATCGCCGGAGAATTGCGCGCCGATCGGGCAGATCGGCGCGCAGTTGTTGTTGCCGGCGCAGGTCGGCCGGCCCTCGTAGGGTCGCGTCGCGCGCGCGTTGGGTTCGTCGACGAAACGATGGCCGATCGTCGCGACCTTTTCCGCGACCCGCTGCGTCAGGTACGACCACGGCTGCTGCCGCATCGGGTACGGCTTCGAGCGCGGCGGGAACGGCGCCCCGCCTTGCCCGCTCTGGTCGTCGGTGTCCGAGCCCGACACGCCGATCTGCTCCTCCGCGAGCTGGTACCACGGCTCGAGCTCGTCATAACCGATCGGCCAGTCGCGCCCCTGCCCATACAAGCTGTGCAGCCGGAAATCGTTCGGCAGCATGCGCCACGTCGCGCCGCCCCAGTGCCAGGTCGTGCCGCCGACGAGCCGCAGGAACGACGGCTTCTGCAGCACCGGGCCGACGCTGTCGATGTAGCGATCGGAATAGCGGCCGGTGGACGACTTCGGCGCCCACGGCAGATCCGGGTACGGGCCGTTGTAATCCGACTTGTTGCCGTAGTTGCGGAACGCGCGGACGAGCTCGGCCCGCTTCACCTCCGGCCCCGCCTCGATCACGATGACGGACTTGCGCTGCTGCGTCAGCGACTGCGCGACGGCGCCACCCAGGATGCCCGCGCCGATGACGATGACGTCCGCGTCATAGGAACTGCTCATGATTTCGATCCTTGTTCGAAGGCTGCTCAACCGGCTTCGGCGGCCGGGCGCGCGGTCCAGTACTCGGGGCGCGCGCGGATGTAGGTCGGAATGACCGTAACGTCGCGGGTCGGCTCGAACATCAGCGCGGTTTCGTAGCCGACCATGCGCGCCTGCCCGCCGTGACCGACGCTCCCGGTGTAGAAGGCCTCGATGATGGCCAGTGCCGCCGCGCGCAATTGCGGGGCGGCAACACCGAGCGTGCGCACGAACGTATCGAGCGGCTGCGTGCCCGAGTCGATCGCGACGGCAAGCGCGCGCAACCGCGCGGGGAATTCGCGATCCTGCTCGACGAGACCGTCGTAGACCGACTCCACATAGCGCGACGGAAGCGCCGAGCGACGCGTCAAGTACGCGGCCACCCCGGCAAAGTCCCGCAACGGCACGGCCTGCGGTGCGGTCGCGGCGCGCGCGATCAGCATGCCGGCCGGCAACGCGACGGCAAGCGCCGCACCGGCCGACAGCTTCACGAGACGGCGACGCCGCGCATCCGGTTCGCCGGTCACATCGAAATTGTTCATCGCGTGCATCTCCTGTCAGTGGGCGGGCGCCGTGCGGATCTTCGCGACCTCCGCCGCGCTCACGCGAGCCCGGCCGTTGCCGAATCGTTCGCTCAGGTAGTTCACCAGCGTCACCACTTCGTCATCGTCGAGTTCGGTCTGGAACGCCGGCATGAAGTAGTGCGTGGTGCCGTTGTTCACGCTCGCGCCGTGCATGACGACCTGCAGCAGGTTCGACGCGGTGGCGGTGCCGACCGCGCTGTTGGCGAACAGCGACGGGAAGAAACCGTCCGTCGTGCCGGCGCCCGTCATCCCGTGGCAGCTCGCGCAATGATCGAGGTAGAGCGACGCGCCGGCCGGCGTCCGGCCACCCGCCGCAGCCGCGGCGCGTATCGCGACGTAGTCGTCGGTCGGACGCCCCTGGGTCGAACGCGGCGCGGTATCGGCGCCCTTCGCGGCGGGCACGGTCGACAGATACACGGCGATCGCGTTCAGGTCGCGTTCGCTCATCCGGCTGAAACTGTGCTCGACCGCCTCCGCCATCGGGCCCGCGGCCTGCGCCTTGCCCGGTACGTTGCCGGTGCGCAGGTACTGGACGATCTGCGCGGTCGTCCATGTGCCGATGCCCGCGTCGCGATCGTGCGTGATGTTGAACGCCTGCCAGCCGGCGAGCGGCGCGCCGGCGAGATAGCCGACGCCGGTTTCGTCGTAGGCCAGCTCCTGCATTCCGATGCCGCGCGGCGTATGGCAGGTACCGCAATGCGCGGCGCCCTGCACCAGATAGGCGCCGCGATTCCATTCGGCGTCCCGCCCGGGTTTCGGCACGTACGCGCCTTCGCGCAGATACAGCGCGTTCCAGATCTTCAGCGGCCAGCGCATGGTCAGCGGCCACGGGAAATCCGGCGCGCGGTTCGGCTGACGCACCGGCGCGACGCCCTGCATGAAATACGCGTACAGGTTCGCAATGTCGTCGTCGCTGAACTTCGTGTACGACGGGTACGGCATCGCCGGGTACAGGTTGCCGCCGTCGCGCCGCAGCCCCTTGCGCAGCACGTTCGCGAAGTCCTGCTCCGAATAGTTGCCGATCCCCGTTTGCCGGTCCGGCGTGATGTTGGTCGAGTAGATGTCGCCCATCGGCAGCGGCATCGCGAGGCCGCCCGCGAACGGCTGGCCGCCCTGCACCGTATGGCACGCGACACAGTCCGCCGCGACGGCCAGCGCCTTGCCCGCGGCGATGCGATCGGCCGCCTGCCCGGCCGCCGACGCAGGGTCCGTCGCGATGAGAAAAAACACGACAAGCACGGAAAGGCCGGGCAAACGCATGGACATCGTTCCTGGAAGAATCCGGTGAGAAAAGCGGTTCTGCGCGCGCTTACGATGCGGCCCTCTATTTGTACAGAGCAACCGGCTGCGTCGCGTGGCCGCACTATATCATTCTCTGTATCGATACACTAAATCGATACAGTTTCACCATTCGAGCAATAATCGACGAATATCCGACGAGCGACGCGCGGTCCGTCGTGCGATGCAATGCCGCGGGAACAGGCACGTCGCGCATTTCGACTACATTGCCGAAGTGGCGATGACATCGGTCATCGTCGGCCGCCCCTCACTCAACCCGCAGGAAATCCAGCCATGTCTGTCTCGAAGAAATTCGCCGCCGTCACGGGCGCCGGCTCCGGCATCGGTCGCGCCGCGGCCATCGCGCTCGCCCAGGCCGGCTTCACCGTCGCGCTGCTCGGACGCACGGAGGCGTCGTTGAGCGAAACGCAGGACGCGATCCGCGCCGCCGGCGGCGACGCGCAGGTGTTTCCCGTCGACGTCACCGACGAAGCATCGGTCGACCGCGCGTTCGCGCAGATCGCGCAACGGTTCGGCCGGCTCGACGTCCTGTTCAACAACGCCGGCCGCAACGCGCCGGTCGTGTCCCTCGACGAATACGAACTCGACGTGTGGAACAGCGTCGTCGCGACGAACCTGACCGGCGTCTTTCTGTGCGCGCGGGCCGCATGGCGGCTGATGAAAACGCAGACGCCGCAGGGCGGCCGAATCATCAACAACGGCTCGATCTCGGCGCACGCACCGCGCCCCGATACGATCGCGTACACGGCCACCAAGCACGCGGTGACCGGGATCACGAAGTCGCTGGCGCTCGACGGCCGCCGGTACAACATCGCGTGCGGCCAGATCGACATCGGCAACGCGGCCACCGCGCTCACGGAGCGGATGACGCAAGGCGTCCCGCAAGCGGACGGTAGCCTGGCGCCCGAAGCGCGGATGGACGTCGCGCATGTCGCGAACGCGATCGTCCAGATGGCGAATCTGCCGCTCGACACCAACATCCTCACCATGACGATCATGGCGACCGCGATGCCGTTCGTCGGGCGCGGATAGCACGTGCCGCGGCCCGGGCCGGACGGCAGCATTCACACCCGGGCCGCTATCGAACCGCTCCGTGGCGACGACGCCGAATGCCGGCGCGTGCGGGCAGCAGCTTCAGTGAGGCAGGCTGATCGCCTGCCGCTCGTCCTCGAGCAGTTGCGTCAGCGAACCGTGCAACCGTTCAAGGCTGCGCGGCGGGAGTGCGAAGCTTGCCCAGCCGAGCCCGCTATGGCGCATCAACAGCACCACGCCGCCCTGCAGCGGATGGCGTTCGGCATACCAGCAAGGATCCATTTCCGTCACGAACTGCTGCGCGTGCGGCGGACGTTCCGGCACCGCGGGCTGCATCGACGCGCGCAGCAAACTCAAATACTGGATGACGGCATCCACATCTTCCGGATCGAGCACTGCCGCGCCCCGTTCGATCGACATCAGCACGACGAGCTTGCCGCGCTCCTCGATCATCTTGATGCTCAACGGTTGTGCCATTTCTGTCGTCCTTGCCGCGGTTACGTGATCCCATTATCGATCTCGGTACCCGTCTGCCGCCTGAAGATTTGTGATCCGCGCATGAATCTTTTTTTAGAAATTTTTCAGAAAAGGCGCCGCGTCATCGTCCGTCGGGCTCCGCCGTTTTCTAAACGAAATTTCATCCGGCCAGCGCTGTTTTTTTAGCGCCCCCCACCCGCGTGCCTTCCATAATGAATTCGCTGCCCGCCCCGGCAGGCGCGGCGCGGCGCGGCGCGATGCGTCGACGTAGCCCGCTGAAGACGGACGCGCCACCCCCATTTCCGGCAACTCCATTCCTCGCCGATCATGAACCAACTGCAAGCGATGCGTGTCTTCACGCGCGTGGTCGAGTTATCAAGCTTCAGTCTCGCCGCACGTCAGCTCGGCATGTCGGCCGCCGCGGTCACGCGCAGCGTCGGCATGCTCGAGGCCCATCTGAACATGCGCCTGTTGAACCGGACCACGCGCAGCCTGTCGCTCACCGAGACAGGCCGCGAATATCTCGACGGCTGCCGCACGATCATCGAGAAGCTCGACGAGATCGAATCGAATCTCGCGCAGGTCAATCGCGACCCGCACGGTACGCTGCGCATCGCCGCGTCGGCAACCTCGGTGGCGGCCGGGCTTGGCGCGCTGCTGTCCACGTATCGCATCGAGCATCCGCGCGTGCGATTCGACGTGACGACCTTCGATATCCAGGTCGACATGGTGGAAGGCGGCTACGACGTGTGCTTCTGTGACGATCACCGCCTGGTCAACTCGACCTTCGTGTCGCGCACCTTGACGAGCGTGCGCGACGTGATCGTCGCCTCTCCCGGCTACCTCGCGCGCCACGGCACGCCTGCCGAGCCGGTCGAACTGAATACGCACTGCCTGCTGACGGTGTCGAACGGCGCCGCGCGCAACTGGGAGTTCTCGGATGTCGACGGTTCGTCGCGCATCTATACCGGCAATGCGCTGGCGTCGACCAGCAACACGATGGTGCGGATCGCGGCACTCAATCACATGGGCATCGCGCAATTGCCGCATCCGCTCGTCGCCGACGATCTCGCGAGCGGCGCCCTGGTGCCGATTCTCGAACGCTACGACGTGAACGGCGGCCCGCGCCGCGTATCGATCCTCTACCCGAGCCGCAATTATCTGTCCACGAAAGTGCGCAGCTTCATCGACTACGTGGTCGATCACTATCGCACGCCCGAGCGCACCGCGATGCAGCTTGCCGCGGCCTGATTCCGCCGGATCGCGTACGCCATGGCCCACATCCTGACGATCGAAGACGATCCGCTGATCGCGGATCACATCGCGCACACGCTCCATGCCGCGGGCCACCAGATCGACGTCGCGCGCACCGGCCGCGACGGCATGGCCCGGGCGATGAGCGCGAACTACGATGTCGTCACGCTCGATCGCATGCTGCCCGACCTCGACGGGCTGACGATCCTCGCCACGATGCGCGGCGTCGGCCTCGATACGCCGGTCCTCGTGATGAGTGCGATGTCCGGGGTCGACCAGCGTATCGAGGGGCTGCGCGCCGGCGGCGACGACTACCTCGTCAAGCCGTTCTCGCTCGAAGAGATGTGCGCGCGCATCGACGTGCTGATTCGCCGGCGGCCGCGCGGCACGCGCGTCGAGACGGTGCTGCGCGCCGGCGAGCTGGCGCTCGACCTCGTGCGGCGACGCGCGACGCTGGGCGCGCGCGAGCTCGCGCTGCTGCCGACCGAATCCCGCGTGCTCGAATTCATGATGCGCAACGCCGGCCGCGTGCTCACGCGCACGATGATCTTCGAGGCCGTGTGGGGCTGCCGCTTCGATCCCGGCACGAACCTGATCGACGTGCACATCGGCCGCCTGCGCAAGAAGGTGAACCGGCCCGGCGCGGCGCCGCTGATCCGCACGATCCGCGGCTCGGGCTACATGCTCGGCTGAGTGCGCCCGCACCTTAAAACTTGTTTCATCTTTTTTGCGACCCGTTGTTAGGGGCCGCTCCGCAGAATGCGGTCAGCGGTTGCGCCTCGGTGTTTTCCCGAAGACGCGCACATCCGGCTCTTCTTCACGACGCTTTTGAACGGAGCAGCACCTCATGCTGAAAATTGTCCGGCTCGCGCTCACGCGGCCCTATACGTTCGTCGTACTGGCGCTGCTGATCCTGATCGCGGGCCCGCTTGCTGCGGTCCGAACGCCCATCGACATCTTCCCGGACATCCGCATTCCGGTGATCAGCGTCGTGTGGAACTACGCCGGCCTGCAGCCGGACGACATGTCCGGACGCGTGATCACCTACTACGAGCGCACGCTCGGCACGACGGTCAACGACGTCCAGCACATCGAGTCGCAATCGTTCCGCGGCTACGGCATCGTGAAGATCTTCTTCCAGCCGACCGTCGATATCCGCACGGCGACCGCGCAGGTCACGTCGATCTCGCAGACCGTGCTCAAGCAGATGCCGCCCGGCACCACGCCGCCGCAGATCCTCAACTACAACGCGTCGACGGTGCCCGTGCTGCAGATCGCGCTGACCAGCAACACGCTCGACGAACAGAAGCTCGGGGATTACGCGGTCAACTTCATTCGACCGCAGTTGCTGTCGGTGCCCGGCGTCGCGATTCCGACGCCGTACGGCGGCAAGACACGTGAAGTGCAGATCGATCTCGACCCGCAGGCGCTGCAATCGAAAGGGCTGTCGGCGCAGGACGTCGCGCACGCGCTCGCGCAGCAGAACCAGATCATTCCGGCCGGCACGCAGAAGATCGGCCGCTTCGAATACAACATC
This sequence comes from Burkholderia sp. KCJ3K979, assembly GCF_016759955.1. NCBI lineage: Bacteria > Pseudomonadati > Pseudomonadota > Betaproteobacteria > Burkholderiales > Burkholderiaceae > Burkholderia > Burkholderia sp. KCJ3K979. The sequence continues at coordinate 49,820 of NZ_JACFYV010000008.1, read as the reverse complement.
AAGCTCAACAACAGCCCGCTCTCGCTCGACGCGTTGAACGACCTGCCGATCAAGTCGGTCGGCGGCACGACGATTTATATCCGTGACGTCGCCCACGTGCGCGACGGCTACCCGCCGCAGGGCAACATCGTGCGCGTGGACGGCCACCGCGCGGTGCTGATGAGTATCCTGAAGAACGGCTCGGCATCGACGCTCGACATCATCGCCGGCGTGAAGGCGAAGCTGCCGCTGGTCGAACAGACGCTGCCGCCGGGCCTGAAGCTCGTCACGATGGGCGACCAGTCGACCTTCGTGAACGGCGCCGTCAGCGGCGTGGCGCGCGAAGGCATCATCGCCGCCGCGCTGACCTCGCTGATGATCCTGCTGTTCCTCGGCTCGTGGCGCTCGACGCTGATCATCGCCGCATCGATCCCGCTGGCCGTACTCTCGGCGATCGCGCTGCTCGCGGCCACCGGCGAAACGCTCAACGTGATGACGCTCGGCGGCCTCGCGCTCGCGGTCGGGATTCTGGTCGACGATGCGACAGTGACGATCGAGAACGTGAACTGGCACCTCGAACAGGGCAAGGACACGCGCACCGCGATCGTCGACGGCGCGAAGCAGATCGTGATGCCGGCGCTCGTCTCGCTGCTGTGCATCTGCATCGTGTTCGTGCCGATGCTGATGCTCGACGGCATCTCGCGCTTCCTGTTCGTGCCGATGGCCAAGGCCGTGATCTTCTCGATGGTGTCGTCGTTCGTGCTGTCGCGCACCTTCGTGCCGATGCTCGCGCAATACCTGCTCAAGCCGCACGCATCGGCCGGTCACGCGTCGGGCGAACTGGCCGCGGTGATGGACCCGCACGCGGGGCATGCCGGCGCACACGACGTCCCGCCGTCGCGCAATCCGCTGGTGCGCTTCCAGCGTGCATTCGAGCGCCGCTTCGAGTCCGTGCGCGCGTCGTACCGAATCCTGCTGGGCCTCGCGCTCACGCGCCGCAAGCCGTTCGTCGTCGCCTTCCTCTGCGTCGTGGCCGCGTCCTTCCTGCTCGCACCGTCGCTCGGTCGTAACTTCTTCCCGACCATCGATTCCGGCGAGATCGCGCTGCACGTGCGTGCGCCGGTCGGCACACGGGTCGAGGAAACCGCCGCCGAGCTCGACCGCATCGAAAACACGATTCGCGGCGTGATTCCGCCCACGCAGTTGCGCGAAGTGATCGACAACATCGGTTTGCCGAACAGCGGGATCAACCTGACCTACAACAACAGCGGCACGCTCGGACCGCAGGACGGCGACATCCTGATCTCGCTGTCGCGCGATCACGCGCCGACCGCCGACTACGTGCACACGCTGCGCGAACGCCTGCCGCGCGCCTATCCGGGCACCACGTTCTCGTTCCTGCCCGCGGACATCGTCAGCCAGATCCTCAACTTCGGCGCACCGGCCCCGGTCGACCTGCAGGTGGCCGGCCCCAACCAGCAGGCCAATCTCGCTTATGCGCACGAGCTGTACCGCAAGCTGCGCCTGATCGCAGGGGTCGCCGACCCGCGCATCCAGCAGGCCAGCACCTATCCGCAGTTCACGGTGACGGTCAACCGCACGCGCGCCGACCAGCTCGGCATCACCGAGCAGGACGTGACGAACTCGGTGGTCGCGACGCTCGCCGGCACCAGCCAGGTCGACCCGACCTACTGGCTCAACCCGCGCAACGGCGTGTCCTATCCGATCGTCGCGCAAACGCCGCAGTACCGGATGACCACGCTGTCGGCGCTGCAGAACCTGCCGGTCACCGGCGCGAACGGCCAGTCCCAGCTGCTGGGCGGCCTCGCCACGATCACGCGCGGGGTCGGCAACGCGGTGGTGTCGCACTACAACATCGAGCCGCTGTTCGACATCTACGCGACCACCCAGGGTCGCGACCTCGGCGCAGTCGCGACCGACATCGACGATATCGTCAAGGCCACCGCGAAGGATCTGCCCAAGGGCTCGACCGTCACGCTGCGCGGCCAGGTGCAGACCATGAACGGCGCGTTCGCCGGCCTGCTGCTCGGCCTCGTCGGCGCGATCGTGCTGATCTACCTGCTGATCGTCGTGAACTTCCACTCGTGGGCCGACGCATTCGTGATCGTCTCGGCACTGCCGGCGGCGCTGGCCGGCATCGTCTGGATGCTGTTCACCACGCATACGCCGCTGTCGGTGCCGGCGCTGACCGGCGCGATCCTGTGCATGGGCGTGGCCACCGCGAACGCGATCCTCGTCGTCAGTTTCGCGCGCGAGCGCCTGGCCGAAACCGGCAACGCGCTGGCCGCCGCGCTCGAAGCCGGTTTCACGCGCTTTCGCCCGGTGCTGATGACCGCGCTCGCGATGATCATCGGCATGGCGCCGATGGCGCTTGGCCTCGGCGACGGCGGCGAGCAGAACGCGCCGCTCGGCCGCGCCGTGATCGGCGGCCTCGCATGCGCGACGATCGCGACGCTGTTCTTCGTTCCCGTCGTATTCAGCCTCGTGCACCGGCGCGATGCGCTCAAGCACGACGCGTCCCGCGCTTCCTCCCCTTCCGCGTCCGGAGCTTCCCATGTCCACTGAGATCGATATCAAGTCGCCGAAACGGCTGCCCAACCTCAAGCTCGTCGCCACGATCACCGCGCTGATCGCGGCCGGCATCGTGGCGACCGGCATCGTCGGCCGCGCGCACGCGAAACAGGAAATGACGACCTGGTCCGCCGAACAAGCGGTGCCGACCGTGGTCGCGTACACACCGTCGACCGGCGGCGACGGCGCGACGCTCGTGCTGCCCGGCCACCTGTCCGCATTCGAGAGCGCGCCGATCCACGCGCAGGTGTCGGGCTACCTGCATGCGTGGTACACCGACATCGGCGCGCACGTGAAGTCGGGGCAACTGCTCGGGCTGATCGATACGCCCGAGCTCGACCAGCAACTGCAGCAGGCGCGCGCCGACCTGCAGAGCTCGCTCGCCAACGAGAAGCTCGCCGCGTCCACGGCCGCGCGCTGGACCCGGATGCTCGCGCAGGATTCGGTGTCGCAGCAGGAAACCGACGAGAAGACCAGCGACCTCGCGGCCAAGCAGGCGATCGTCGCGGCCAACGAGGCCAACGTGCGGCGCCTCGACGCGCTCGAGGCGTTCAAGCGCATCGTCGCGCCGTTCGACGGCGTCGTCACCGCGCGCAAGACCGACATCGGCCAGTTGATCTCGGCCGGCGGCGGCGCCGGCCCGGAATTGTTTGCGGTATCCGACGTCCACCGGATGCGGGTCTACGTGAGCGTGCCGCAGAACGAAGCCGCCGCGATCCGGCCCGGCATGACGGCCACGCTGACCGTGCCCGAGCATCCGGGCGAGACCTTCCGTGCGACGCTCGCCGACACCGACGACTCGATCGCCGACTCGACCGGCACGCTGCTCGTGCAGTTGATGGTCGACAACTCCGCAGGCAAGCTGATTCCCGGCGAATACACCGAGGTGCATTTCGCGCTGCCGGCCGGCAGCACCCACGCGCTGACGATTCCGGCCAGCTCGCTGATCTTCCGGCAGGCAGGCCTGCAGGTCGCCGTGGTCGGCAAGGACGATCGCGCGATCTTCAAGCCCGTGACGATCGCGACCGATCTCGGCACGCACGTACAGATCGCGACCGGCCTCGCGCCGGACGACCGCGTGATCGACAATCCGCCCGACTCGCTCGCCGACGGCGACCCGGTCAGGCTCGCGGCGCCGGTCCGCACCGTCGCGTCGGTCGCGCGCGATACGGAGCGCGCGCATGGCTAACCGGCTTCGGCTCTGCGCGATGCTCGCCGGCGTCGCGTTCCTGTCCGCGTGCTCGTTCGCGCCCGCCTATCACGCGCCGCAAACGGCGCTGCCCGCCAGCTTCAAGGAAGCCGGCGGCTGGCAGGCCGCGAAGCCGGCCGACCGCATCGCGCGCGACGGCTGGTGGAAGGCGTTCCGCGATCCCGTACTCGACCGGCTCGAAGCACGGGTGGCCGCGGCGAACCCCGACGTGGCCGCGGCCGTGGCCCGCCACGACGAAGCGGCCGCGCTGTTCGACCAGGCACGCTCGGGCCTCTTCCCGACCATCGGTCTCGGCGCGCAGATCTCGAGCAACCGCCAATCGGCCACGCGGCCGCTGCGCGGCTCGAACCAGCCGAACGTCTATGGCGACAACACGCTCGACGCCGGCTTCGACTACGACCTCGACCTGTGGGGGAAAGTCCGCAACGAAGTCGCGGCCGGGCGCGCCGACGCGCAGGCCAGCGCCGACGATCTCGCGTCGGTGCGGCTGAGCCTGCAGGCCAGCCTCGCCAGCGCGTACTTCAGCCTGCGCGGGCTCGACCAGCAGCAACAGCTGCTGGCCGATACGATCGACACGTATCAGCGCGCGCTGCGCCTGACGATGAGCCGGCACGCGGGCGGCATCGCGTCCGATCTCGACGTGTCGCGCGCGCGGACGCAGCTCGATTCGGCCCGCGCGTCGGCCGAGGACGTACGGGCGCGGCGTGCGCTCTACGAGCACTCGATCGCGACGCTTACGGGCGTACCGGCGTCGTCGTTCTCGCTGACGCCGGACCTGAACCCGGCGTATCTGCCGACGATCCCGGCCGGCATTCCCGCGACGCTGCTGCAGCGGCGCCCCGACGTCGCGGCGGCCGAGCGGCGCATGGCCGCCGCCAACGCGAAGATCGGCGTGGTGCGCGCGGCATTCTTCCCCGACGTCACGCTCGGGCTGGTCGGCGGCTACCAGAGCTCGGGCCTCGGCCACTGGCTCCGCGCGCCGAACGAGATCTGGTCGATCGGGCCCAGCCTCGCGCTGACGCTGTTCGACGGCGGCCGGCGCCAGGCGCTCACCGACCAGGCGCGTGCTCAACTGGCCGAGAACGGCGCGAAATACCGCGCGGTGGTGCTCGACGCGTGCCAGCAGGTGGAAGACAACCTCGCGCTCACGCATCACCTCGGCGACGAAGCCGATCGCGAACAGGAAGCGCTCGACGCGGCCGAACGCACGTTGCAGCTGTCGATGTCGCGCTATCGGGACGGCGTCGTCAGCTATCTCGACGTCGTGACGGCGCAGACCACCGAGCTCGATACGAAGATCGCGATGCTGGAACTGGACACGCGTCGACAACTCGCGGCGGTAGGCTTGATCGCCGCGCTGGGCGGCGGGTGGTCGACCGATGAAGCCCCACCCGGTACGCAGGCACCGGCCGCGACGATGGCTAGTTCAGCGAACTGAATCCCTTGCGACATGACGAGGCGTGTCGCATTTCAAGGCACCCGTCGCGATGACGGGTGCCGTTTTTTACATCAGCCCGGCCGCTCAGAACTTGTGACGGATACCGGCCGCGACGACGGCCTGACGATCGTTGCCTGACGCGGCAAGGTTGAAGATCCCCGCGTGGCCGAGCACCGCGACGCCGTCCGCGCCCGTCACGCGCTGATACACGCCTTCCAGATAGAGGTCGGTGCGGCGCGACAGCGCATAGTCGGCCTGCAGCATGAACTGGTTCCACTTCGGCGCGATGCCGCGGCCCGCATCGTCGAAGCGGCCCTGCGTGAACGTATAGGCGCCGCCCAGCGAGAGGGCCGGCGTGACGAAGTAGCGCCCGTTCAGTTCGTAGTTGCTGAAGGTCAGCAACTGGCCGTTCACGCGGCCGTACGCGCCGCCCTGCGACAGCTCGCGCGGGTCGTTCAGGATCGTTCTCGTGTAGACGAAGCCGATCGCGGCATGGTCGAACGCATAGTGCACGCCGGCGCCGAACGTGCGCCAGCGGCCGCCCGCAAGCATTGCATCGCCATCAGAACTGCTCAGCGACCCGCCGGTGTTCTGCGGCGCGTCGACACCGCCCGGCTGGTTCGACTGCAGGTACGCGACGGCGAGGTCGACCGGGCCGTTCACGTACTGCGCGCCGACGCTGTACGCATTGTCGTTGCTGAATCCGCCGCCTTGATTGCTGAAGCCGTACGCACCGCCGAACGTGAAGCCGCCGTAGTTCGCACTGCGGAACTTCACCGCGTTGTTCATCCGCGTATCGTTGGCGAGGTTGTCGTTGTCGTACGGATGATCGGCGAGGTTGCCGCCGAATCCCGACCCCGTCGCCGACAGCGGCGCGACGAAGTCGACCAGGAAATCGTACTGGCGGCCGAGCGTCACCGTACCCCACTGGCGGCTCGCGAGGCCGACCCATGCCTGGCGGCCGAACTCGTCGCCGCCGTTGCCGAGCTTGCCGTTCGCGACGTTGAAGCCGTTCTCGAGGGCGAACACGGCGGCCAGGCCGCCGCCGAGATCCTCGTTGCCGCGCAGCCCCCAGCGCGACGTGCTGACGTTGCCGCTCTGGACACCGTAGACGGGCCCCGCGCCCGCGGCCGATTTCTGGTTGCTGATGTAGTCCAGGCCCGCGTCGATCGTGCCGTACAGCGTCACGCTGCTCTGCGCATGTGCCGCGCTCGCCAGCAGGCATGCGACCGCCGCCGGAATTGCCAGATATTTCTTCATGATGGTTTCATTGGAGTGGATCGGTCTGCTCGCATCGCCGGCCCGGGCAACATGGCCGCTCGTGCGCGATGCGATGGCGCACAATTTAGGCAGCGGGCGTGACAGCGCCGTTATCGAAACGGCCCGAAACATGAAACCTGCTTCATCCTGGCGACATACCGGTTTCACGTCCGCCGCGAATGCGCGCCGGTGCATGAATTTCTTTTCACGTTGCGTATGCCGATCCGCTAACGCCCCTCCTCTATGCTTGTCCTCAACCCATGTGCGACGCCGATATCGACACGCCGCGCCCGGGGAAATGCCCGTTCAATCATCATGAGGACTCCAGACATGAAAACCGCCCGCATCGTCGCCGCCGCCATGCTCGCCGCAATCGGCACGCTGTCCGTTCCCGCGTTTGCGCTGACCGGCAGTCAGCCGACCCGGATGTCGCCGGCCGCCACCAAGGACGGCGCGCCCGGCGCCCAGGCCGCCGGCCAGTGGGTGCCGCCCTACGGCCAGCCGATCCACGAAAAGACGCGCGCCGAGGTCCATGCCGAACTCGTGCACGCCGAACAGGACGGGCAGCTCAAGTACCTAAACTCCACGCTCTATTCGCATTGATTGGGGCGATCGTGCGGCCGGGCGCGATGCCCGGCTCGCGCCTCCCGCGGCGCCACCTGTCCCCCGAATTGCTCGCCATCCATGAAGCTGCTTTCGTTGCTCGCCCGTTCCGCCCGTCTCGCGCTCGTCGCGATTGCCGCCGGCGTCATGTTGTCCGCCTGTGCCGCCGCGCAGCCCGATGGCCCCGGCGATTGCGTCGGCCCGCCCGACTTCTGCGTGCCGTTCTTCGGGTCGTAAACGCATGACGGGCGCGCTGCCATCGGCAGTGCGCCCGTCATGTTCGTTGCGCGGCCGAAACCGCGCGTTCATGCGTCCGGCAGCGTCACCTGGTAGCCATAGCGGCTCACCGTATCGATCCGTACGTCGGGCAGATGCCGCGCGAGCTTGCGGCGTAGCCGCGACACCACGAGATTGACGCTCGACGGATCGACATCCTCCTTGTCCTGCCAGACATACCGGATCAATTGGTCGCGCGGCACCGGCGCGTTCGGATGGCGCATCAGGCATTCGAGCAACAGGAATTCCCGGCGCGTCACGGCGAGGCGCAGCTTGCCGTCCGCGAGTTCGCGCGCCAGGGTCTCGACCGCGGACACACTCGCGATCGAACGGCCCGCATCGCGCGGCCCGGCCAGCCGCTGCAGCGCCTGCAGGCGCTCGTGCAGCTCGATGAACGAATACGGTGCGCAGAAACACGCATCGGCGCCCGCGCGCAGCATTTGGATGCGTTCGCGCGCCGACGCGTCGCCGATCAGCACCACGAGCGCGGCGCCGCCGCCGTCGGCCACGAAACGCGGCAACATCGCGATCAGCGCGGCATCGCTGCCGGGCTCGAACGCGGTCGCGACGATCGCGTCGAAAGCCTCCTGCGACGCAAGGAATAAGCCGTCGCGCAGATCGTCGGCGCGCGGCACGCTGTGCCCGCTTTCCTGCAGCGCCTTGTGCAGCCACGACGCTTCCGGATGCGGCGAAGTCACGAGCAGGATGCGCATCGTCAACCGGCCTCGCGGCCGACATACGCCGACACGCGCAGCGTCGTCCGGCCGACCATCATCCCAGCGACCTCGGCCAGCATTCGATCGTCACGCGCGTGCCGGGCTCGGCATGGCCGATCCGCAGCGTGAAATCGTGCACGTTGACGACCGTCGATACGATGCTCAGGCCGAGTCCGGCACCCGCGAGATGCCCGGTACGGCGGCTGCGGTACCGGGACCGCAGCACCGCCTCGCGCTCGTCGGCTGCGATGCCCGGGCCGTTGTCGATCACGTCGATGCGCGGGCCGGACGGCGTGTCATGCAGTTCCAGGCGCACCGTATCGCCCGCCGTCGTGTACTTGAGCGCATTGTCGAGCAGGTTGCTCAGCGCCTCGAACAGGAGTGCGCGATCGCCGTGAATCCGCGCCACCGGCTCGACGGACTGCACGAAGCGGATCGCGCGGCTGTCCGCGAGCGGTTCGAACAACTGCCCGACGTCGATGACCAGATCCTCCAGCGACAGCTCCGCAAATCCGCCGCGCCGCTGCAAGGACCCGATTTCGGCGATACGCAGCATCGCCCGGAAACGATCGAGCAACACGTCGGTCTCGTGGCGTGCCCGCGAGACGAGACGCTCCAGCACCGCATCGTCGAGACGCTCCGCCCGCTGTGCCGCCTGCGCGAGCAGCGTGTGCACATGGGCGAGCGGGGTCCGCAAGTCATGCGCGATGCCGTCGCAGACCCCCTTTACCTCGTTCATCAGCCGCTCGATCTCCTCGAGCATATGGTTGACGAGATGGGACAGCAGATCGATCTCGTCGTGGCCGCCGACCGGCAACCGCTGGCCGAGGTCGCCCTGCGCAATACCCTGCGTGATGCGCCGGATTTCCTTCAGACGCCGCATTTGCCGCACGCTGAGCATCAGGCCGCCCACGACGCCCGTGCCAAGACAGAGCAGCCCGCCGCCCACCAACGCCTGGATGATCGCCGCGCGGATGCGCAGGATGTGCGTGAGGTCTCGCCCCAGCACCAGCACGTCGCCGTTCGCACGCCGCTCCGCCATCGTGCGGACGACCGGCGGTACCTGGTCTCCCGCGATCGGCATCGTGTGATCGAGCGTCACGCCGCTGCGGTTCGGCTGCAGGCCGGCGGGCAACGCCAGCACATCGCCGGCGATATGCGTGCCGTCCGCGGTAAAGAGCCCGTAGTAGTTGGTATGCATCCGCTCGTGCTCGATCCGGTGCAGGATCGCGGCGGCAAGCTGGCCGTCCTGGATCGAATCGAAGTAGATCATCTGCCAATCGATCACCGTGTCGGTTTCCCGCTCCATGTCGTGCGTGATCACCGATGCGATGAAACCGAGCAGCAGCATCACCGACACGGAGAACGTCACGGCATAGACCGACACCAGCCGAAACGTACTCGAGTACCAGCGTCGCGCGGGTGCCGGCGGGACGTGATGCGCGGCCGACGCCGCGGTAGCCGGCTCAGCCAAGACGATACCCCGCGCCGCGTACGGTCTGGATCATCTGCTTCGCATCGGATGGATCGATCTTCCTGCGCAACCGGCCCATGTGCACTTCGATCAGGTTCGTGCCGGGATCGAAGTGATAGCCCCATACGGCCTCGAACAACATCGTCCGCGTAATGGTTTGCCCGGCATTGCGCATCATGTACTCGAGCACGCGGTACTCGGTCGGCAACAACACGATTTCCTCGCCGTCGCGAAACGCCTTGCGCGAGATCAGGTCGAGCTTGAGGGGGCCGACGACCAGCGTCGTGTCGAACGTGGCCGGCGCGGCCTGGCTCCGGCGCAGCAGCACCTCCAGGCGCGCGGCCATTTCCTCGGGATCGAACGGCTTGGTCAGGTAGTCGTCGCCTCCCGCACGCAGCCCGCGGACCCGTTCGTCGACGTCGCCGAGCGCGCTCAGCATCAGCACGGGAGTGCGCACGCCGACGCTGCGCATCGTGGTCAGGATCGTGAGGCCGTCGACCACCGGCAGCATCCGGTCGAGCGTGATCACGTCGAATTCGTTGCCGAGCGCGCGGGCCATGCCATCGCGCCCGTTCGCCACCCATTCGACCGTAAAGCCGCGCCCCTCCAGCTCCGTGACTATTTCGTTCGCGGTGATTTCGTCGTCTTCGATCGTGAGGACGTGCGCGACGGCCGTGCCGTCCTCGGCCGGCTTGTCAGGCGAGGCCGGCTCGTTGACCGGGGAAGCGGATGATGCCATGTACGATTCTCGTCTTCATCGAAGGGACGTGCGCGCTTCGATACCCGACGGCCGAACGCGCTCGTGCAGAGCTTATGCGTGCACGCGTAAAAGATGCACGTCGGCTTCGTGAAGAAAGTTTCATATCCGGCAACATAACGTCCAGGCCTGCTTCGATCCCGTCATATTTGCCATTGAAACGGAGGTTGAAAACGACCCGGTATGCTCGCCTTTGCGACACGATTTCGTACCACGGCTCGCGACGCACGCGAGCCGCCGCGACCGGCTGCGAACGGTGCGCGGCAACGCGTGATCAGCGTGGGTGCGATCGTGTGCCGGCCGCGTCCGCACGGTGCGACGCGAGATCACGTGCGGCATCGATCGCACGATCCCGCTGTTCGGCTTTCGCGTTCGCGAGCGTCACATCGGCGATCGCGAGCCCGGTTCCCTGCACCTTCGCGAACGCCGGCAGCGACGCACCCATCAGCGCGACCAGCCCAGCCATGATGACCTTTGATTTCATTGCCTTACCCCCGTGTCCACCGCGCGGCGCGCGGCATCGATCGATCCATCGCTCGACGATACGCCGCCGCGCCTAACCATCCGGAAGCGCGCGCATGAACGATTCTTTAACCTTCAATGCCTGCGGCAACCGGTGCATGCTCCGAGCCGGGCTTGCCTAAAACATGTTTCATCATCGCGCTGCCGTTTAGCTAGTCCGCCGTACCTAATCTTCGTCTCGCGGCCGACGCAGACATCCTGCCGTACGGCATCTACTCAACGCTATCCAGGAGCCGAAGATGAATCATCCCGTCCGTTATCTCGTGTGCGCCGCCATGCTCGCATTGAGCGTCTCCGCGCATGCCGGGACGAAGCTCACGTCCGCGCAATGTCATGACTATCCGTTCGTGCATGCGAACGGCCCGGTCTCCCACCGGCAGCTCGTCAACGAACTGAACGAACTGGAGTCCGTCGGCTACAACCCGTCGTCTGGAGACGAGAGCAGCTATCCCGACGATATCGATTCGGCACAGGCGCGCCTGATGCAGAAGTACCAGCACGATTGTGCCGGGGCGGCCAATACCGTCGCGTCGAGCGGAAACTGAACGCTCCCTGCAACCGTTCTCCGAGTTTGCGCGCGAGCCCTCGTGGCCGCGCGCGTTTTTTTGGGTTGCTCCGATGTTCCGTGCCGATATGTCGGCGCTTCACGCGAATAAATCCTCATGTCAATCGGCGAAAGATAGAAAACAACACATCGCAAGGCGTTCGATCGTCATGCGACTCCAGGGCACCGCACTTTTCCGTGCAGCATCCGTCGGCGCATGACACTTTCGAATACTGAAAAATAGTCTTTCCATGCACGTTGCGGCGACCGCTTTTCCTCTGCCTACACTGCCTCGTCCGCCGAGATCGCATTCCGGGACGACATCGAAGTCGGCGCGATCCAGCGCCGACTGCCCCACCCCACCGTCAGAGGAACTAAATGAAACGTCGATCGAAGAAACTGCCCTGGTACGTATTCGCGCCGGCACTCCTGCTCGCAGGCACGGCGCACGCCCAGCAGAGCATCACGCTATACGGGCTGATAGACGAAGGCCTCAACTTCACGAGCAATGCAGGCGGTCATCGCGCCTGGCAGATGTCGAGCGGAGACACATTCGGCAGCCGATGGGGCTTGAAAGGCAGTGAAGACCTTGGCGGCGGCGACAAGGCCATCTTCCAGCTCGAAAACGGCTTCAACGTGAACAGCGGCAAGCTCGGTCAGGATTCGAGCATGTTCGGCCGTCAAGCGTTCGTGGGCCTGTCGTCGTCACGATATGGCACGCTCACGCTCGGACGCCAGTACGATACCAGCGTCGACACGCTCGGCTTCGGCGGCATCACGGCGGCCGGCAACTGGGCCGGCGACATCGCGACCCACCCGTTCGACAACGACAATACGGACTGGGATTTCCGTGTCAACAATGCCGTCAAGTATGTGACCCCGACATACCGCGGACTCACCGCGGAAGCGATGTACGGCTTCAGCAACCAGCCCGGCGGATTCTCGAACAATCGCGTCTGGGGCGCCACGCTGAACTACCAGAGCGGCAACCTGACTGCGGCGGCGTCCTACCTGAAGCTCAACAATCCCGGGCTCGCGGCGGGTGGCGCGGTCAACAGTGGCGATCTCTTCAACGGCTCGTCGCAGCAGGACATCGGCGTAGCGGCTTCCTACCAGTTCACCCACGTACTCGTCGGCGCCGCGTGGTCCCATGTCGATGTCTACAACCCCGCCGGCAATGCGTGGATCGACAATACCGCCCTGCAAAACGGCGCGACGTGGAATGCGTGGAAATTCGACAACTTCGAACTCAATGCTCAGTACTCCTTTACTCACGCCCTCTGGCTGGGAGCGTCCTACACGTTCACCATGGCGCATCTGTACACGTCCGACACGAAATATGTCCCCAAGTGGCACCAGATCGGCATGATGCTCGACTATGACCTGAGCAAGCGCACTTCGCTGTATCTGCAAGGCGCGTGGCAGCATGTTGTCAGCGCCCGTACCGGGACGAGCTTTGACGAAGCCCAGATCGTGGACGCGTCGGCTGGCGCGTCGTCAGGGCCGAACCAGATGGTCTATCGCATGGGCATGGTGCATCGCTTCTAACCCGTCGGAGGCCCGCACCGGAACCCGCTCGGCGCGGCTTCGGTGCGGGCGCCGGTGAGTCGATCGAAATCGATGCGAATCCCCTTCATGAATTCGCCCGATTACACCCGGGTGCACGCACTCAGTCTTCGTGTGGAATGCCTTCGATCGGACACTCCGGCGTGCCCGGCGTTGCACGCGTGAGCGCTTCGACACGGCGACGCGTGGCGTGCGGATCCGCAATCCAGTCGCGATAGAACCCGAACGGGCACTCCGCGACGCCGTTCACGCCGTCGCCGGAATGGATCGTGCCGGTGTACCCGCGATGCAGCAGCTTGTATAGATGATTCTGCGACTGCATGTTGCGCCGCGCGTCGCGAATCATGCCGAGCGACAGCTCCGCATACTGCACGCCCATTTCCTCCTCGCCGCATTCGCCGAGCGTGCGCCCGTCGAACCCGACGATCGCCGAATGGCCGAAGTACGAATACACGCCGTCCCAGCCGGTCGCGTTGGCCACTGCGACGTAGGTATTGTTCATCCACGCCATCGCTTTCGCGACCATCACCTGCTGCTCTTTCGCCGGGTACATATAGCCCTGGCAGCGCACGATCAGCTCGGCGCCATTCATCGCGCAGTCGCGCCAGATCTCCGGATAATTGCCGTCGTCGCAGATGATCAGGCTGATCTTGAGGCCCTTCGGCCCGTCCGTCACATAGGTGCGGTCGCCCGGATACCAGCCTTCGATCGGTGTCCACGGCATGATCTTGCGATACTTCTGCACGATCTCGCCGCGATTGTCGATCAGCACGAGCGTGTTGTACGGGACCTTGCGCGGATGCGCTTCGTGGCGCTCGCCCGTGATCGAGAACACACCCCACACGTTGGCCTTGCGGCATGCCGCCGCGAAGATATCCGTTTCTTCGCCGGGGATCGTCGACGCCGTATCGAACATCTCCTGGCGGTCGTACATGATGCCGTGGGTCGAATACTCGGGGAACACCACGAGATCCATGCCCGGCAAACCCTGCTTCATGCCGACCACCATGTCGGCGATACGGCGCGCGTTGTCGAGCACCTCCGCCTTCGTGTGCAGACGCGGCATCTTGTAGTTGACCACCGCGACACCCACACAATCGCGGCTGCTGGAAATATCACCATGTCGCATGACGCTTTCCTCCTCTAACACGTACACGTTGACGCCGCATGCGACGGCCGCTGCTTCCCCGCATCGGCTCGCGCGCGGCACACCTTAGTGGCTGATCATCCACGGCCGTCCCGCCGGCCGCTTGAGGCCGTCCGACGCCGTGCCTGCAAGCTTCGCCGCGCCGCCCGAGCAGCAACTGCAACCCGCGCGATGGCGCAGTGGCGGCCCGTCGCCGGACTGGCGCGGCGCGTGCGCGGCACGTTCGTTGGTCGCATGTGCGGCGCGGCGTGCGCCTCCCATCAGCGCCAGTGATGGCGCGCTGACGACGCGCCCGCCTTCGGCGCCGCAGTCGGGACAGCGGCTCGGTTTGTCGCGATCCGCGATGCGGCGCATGACGGAGAACGGCCCGCAGCTTGCGCATTCGAAGTCGTAGATTGGCATGACGGCCTCCTGTTCCTGCGTGATTTCAGTGCGTCGCTCACGCCTTCGCGAGATCCGGCGAACACGGCAGATCCACCCCGCCCTGGATGTACCGGATCGGGCCGTCCGCATTCGGGCGAATGTCGAAGTCGAAGATCTGCGTGGGCAGCCACAAGGTCGCGCATGCGTTCGGAATGTCCACCACGCCGCTGATATGCCCCTGCACCGGCGCGCAGCCCAGCAGCGAATACGCTTGCGCGCCCGAATAACCGAATTTCTTCAGATACTCGATGGCGTTCAGACACGCCTGGCGATACGCGGTGGTGACGTCGAGATAATGCTGGCCGCCCTGCTCGTCGACGGAAATGCCCTCGAAAATGAGGTAGTCGTTATAGGTCGGCGTGATCGGGCTGGGCTGAAAGACGGGGTTGCGGATACCGTATTTCGCCATGCCGCCCTTGATGAGGTTCACGCGCATATGCACCCAGCCGGCCATTTCGATCGCGCCGCAGAACGTGATCTCGCCGTCGCCCTGGCTGAAGTGCAGGTCGCCGACCGACAGGCCCGCGCCATCCACGTACACCGGGAAAAACACCTTCGAGCCGCGCGACAGATCCTTGATGTCGCAATTGCCGCCATGCTCGCGCGGCGGCACCGTGCGCGCGCCTTGCGCGGCGGCCTGGTCGCGCGCGTCGCCCGCGAGCTTGCCCATGTGCGCGGTGGCCGCGAACGGCGGATTCGCGAGCGGCGGCACGCGCTCGGGCGCGGTGGCGATCAGGCCGGTTTCGCGCGCGTTCCAGGTTTCCAGCAGAGTCGGATCGGGCAGGCAGCCGATCAGGCCGGGGTGAATCAGGCCCGCGAAATTCACGCCCGGAATATGGCGCGAGCTCGTGTAGACACCATGAAAATCCCAGATCGATTTCTGCGCGCTGGGGAAATGATCGGTGAGAAAGCCGCCGCCGTTCGTCTTCGAAAAGAAGCCGTTGAAGCCCCATTGGCTGTCGGCCTTCGCGCCGATGTCGAGCAGGTCGACCACCAGCAGGTCGCCGGGCTCCGCGCCGTGCACGCCCACCGGACCGGACAGGAAGTGCACGATCGACAGGTCGATGTCGCGCACGTCGTCGGCGCTGTCGTCGTTCTTGATGAAGCCGCCGGTCCAGTCGTAGGTTTCGAGGATGAAATCGTCGCCGGGCTTGACCCAGCAGGCCATCGGAATGTCGGGGTGCCAGCGATTGTGCACCTGTTCGTTTTCGTAGGCCGACTGGTTCAGATCGACCTTGATGAGAGTCTCGGGCATGACGTTCGCTCCTTGGGTTCGCGGATTGACATACGGCGCGGCGCGCGAACGCCGCGCCGCGCTCAGACGGACAGGTACTCGCGGATGCGGTCGGTGTCGCCCGCATCGCGCGTACTTTGGTGCACGAAGCGCCCACCCTCGATCACGAACAGGCGGTCGGCCACGTCGAGCGCGAAGCTCAGCACCTGCTCCGACACGACGATGGCGATATTGCGGCTCGTGCGAATCTGGTTGAGCGCCTTGGCGATGTCCTTGATGACGGACGGCTGGATGCCTTCGGTCGGCTCGTCAAGCAGCAGCACTTTCGGGTCGGTCGCGAGCGCACGCGCGATCGCGAGTTGCTGTTGCTGGCCGCCCGACAGATTGCCGCCCTTGCGCTTTCTCATGTCGAACAGCACCGGAAACAACGCGTAGAGCTCGTCGGGCACGCGTTGGCTCGGTGCGTTTTCGAGGCCCGTCTGGATGTTTTCCTCGACGGTCAGCGACGCGAAAATCTGCCGTCCTTGTGGCACGTAGCCGATGCCCTTCGACACGCGGCGGTAGCTCTCGTCCTTCGAGACGTCGGCGCCGGCCACGCGCACCGTGCCGCGATTGGCGGGCAGCATGCCGATCAGCGCCTTGAACAGCGTCGTCTTGCCCATGCCGTTGCGGCCCATCACGGCCACGCTTTCGCCTTGCGCGACGGCAAAGTCGATGCCGTGCAGCACCTCGCTCTGGCCGTAGCTGACGACGAGATCGTCGACTTCCAGCATGATGTGTTCTCCGTGTTGTCGTCCGGTGGCGGACTCAGTGGCCCAGGTAGACGTCGATCACGCGCGGGTCGGCCTGCACCTGCGCCATCGGGCCTTCCGCGAGAATCTTCCCCTGATGCATGACCGTGACCTTGTGCGCGATGCGCTCCACGAAAGCCATGTCGTGCTCGATCACGATCATCGAGCGATTGCGGCAGATGCGGTCGAGCAGTTCGGCCGTCAGTTCGCGCTCGCGCACGCTCATGCCCGCGATCGGTTCGTCGAGCATCAGCAGTTCGGGGTCCTGCATGAGCAGCATGCCGATTTCGAGCCACTGTTTCTGGCCGTGCGAAAGCAGCCCGGCTTCCATATCGAGTGTGGCGGAGAGGCCGATTTCATCGGCCACGTCGCGCACGCGATCGGCCACTTCGGTATCCTCGCGATAGGCGAGCGCGCCGAACACGCTGCGGCCGCGCGGAAACGACACTTCGAGGTTCTGCGCGACGCTCAGGTTTTCGTAGATCGACGGCGTCTGGAACTTGCGGCCGATCCCTTGACGCACGCGGCGGAATTCCGCGAGACGCGTGATTTCCTCGTTGCGGAACTTGATGCTGCCCGCCGTTTCCTTCGTCTTGCCGCAGATGAGATCGAGCAGCGTGGTCTTGCCCGCGCCGTTCGGGCCGATCACCACCCGCAGCTCGCCGCGTTCGAGATAGAGATTGAGCGAATCGATCGCCTTGAAGCCGTCGAACGACACGGTCAGGTCTTCGATCGCGAGCAGAAAGTCGGTATTGCTCATGCTTCACGCCTCCTTGTTCGCCACGCCGAGCAGCCGCCGCACGCGCGGGCGCACATGCTCGTCGTAGAGGCCCGCCAGCCCGTTCGGAAACACCATCACCACGCCGATGAACATCGCCGCCATCAGATAGAGCCAGAGGTTCGGAAAGCTCTCCGAGAACCAGCTCTTGCCGAGATTGACGAGGATCGCGCCGTACACCGCGCCGACCAGCGACATGCGCCCGCCGATGGCCGCGTAGATCACCATTTCGATCGACGGCACGATGCCGACGAACGACGGCGACATGAAGCCCACCTGCAGCGTGAACATCGCGCCGCCGATGGCCGCGAGCATCGCCGCGAGACAGAACGCGAACACCTTGAACATCGCGACGTCGTAGCCCGAGAAGCGCACGCGGTCTTCCTTGTCGCGCATCGCGAGCAGCAGCGTGCCGAGCTTGCTGCGCTGAACCCAGCGGCCGACGAGCAGCGCACCGATCAACAGCGCGGCGTTCACGAAATACAGCACGAGCTTCGCGTGATCGGTGCGGATGTCCCAGCCGAGCAGCGTGCGCAGATCGGTGATGCCGTTCACGCCGCCCGTATAGCCTTGCTGGCCGATGATCAGCACCGAGAGGATCAGCGCGACCGCCTGCGTGATGATCGCGAAGTACACGCCGCCCACGCGCCGCTTGAACATCGCGTAGCCGATCACGAACGCGAGCGCCGTCGGCACGACGAGCACCGCGAGGATCGAGAACGGCAACGAGTGAAACGGCTTCCACCAAGTGGGCAGCGCGGTGAGCTGGTTCCAGTCCATGAAGTCGGGAATGCCGGGCGTAGTCTGCGTGTGCGTGGCGGCCGGATCGGACGCCTCGAGCTTGAGAAACATCGCCATCGCGTAACCGCCGAGGCCGAAGAACACGCCCTGGCCTAGACTGAGCACCCCGCCGTAGCCCCACGCAATCACGAGGCCGATCGCCACGAACGCATAGGTCAGGTACTTGCCCATCAGGTTCAGGCGGAACGTGTCGAGCGCGAGCGGAAACACGACCACGATCAGCAGCGCGAGCAGCACGATGCCCGCGTAGCCCGACGCGTCGAGCCGCGCGACGCGAGCGCGCCAGCCGGCCGGCGGCGCGCCCGGGCGGGATCGCGGGGATACGGTGCCGGCCGCGGGTTGGATGGGTTCCATGTCCATCTCTCCAGTCGAATGAAGCTGTGAATGACGCGCGTTCATCGACGCACGCTTAAACGCGCCGCACCTTCGACGCGAACAGGCCCTGCGGGCGCAGCATGAGAATCACCACGACGGTGAGCAGCGTGAGCACACGCGCTATCGATCCCGACAGGAAGAACTCGCTGATCGACTGCATCTGCGCGATGCCGAACGCCGACGCCACGGTACCGAGCAAGCTGGCCGCGCCGCCGAACGTCACGACGAGAAACGAATCGACGATATAGAGCGAGCCGCTCGTCGGTCCCGTCGAGCCGATGGCCGTGAAGGCCGCGCCCGCCACGCCCGCGATGCCGCAGCCGATCGCGAACGTCATGCGATCGGTGCGCCGCGTGTTGATGCCCGCCGCGTTCGCCATCGGCCGGTTCGCGACCGTGGCGCGCACGCGCAAGCCCCAGCGCGAGCGATAGAGCGCGAGCAGCAGGCCGCCCGTCATCAGCAGCGCGAGGCCCATCACGAACATGCCGCTCACCGGAATGTCGAGGCCGGGCGTGGGTTCCCACGAACCCATCAGCCAGTCGGGCAGCGCCGGACTCACTTCCTTCGGCCCGAAGGTCGAGCGGAACACCTGCTGCATGCCGAGGCTCAGGCCCCAGGTGGCGAGCAGCGTGTCGAGCGGCCGCTTGTAGAGATGGCGGATCAGCGCCCATTCGGCGAGCCAGCCCGCCGCGAAGGCCAGCGCGAACGCCGCGACAATCGCGAAGAAGAAATACACGGGCGTGAGCGCGTGCCAGACGTTCTGCGAAAACCACGAAAACAGGTAGACCGTATAGGCGCCGATCGTCATGAATTCGCCGTGCGCCATGTTGATCACGCCCATCTGGCCGAAGATCACGGCGAGCCCGAGCCCCATCAGGAGCAGGACGCTGAAGAGGCTCAGACCGGCGAAGCCCTGCATCAGCGTGATGTTGAAAATATCGGTAGCGGACATCGAACGCTCCTCGCACGGCGGCGTCATCGGCCGCCGCGCCGCTGCGGTTGACGGATTACATGTAGCCCTTGGGGAACGGATTCGGCTGGATCGGCTGCTCCGACTGCGCGACGACCTTGAACTGGCCGTCCGCCTGGCCCTGGCCGATCAGCGAGCGGCTCCACAGATGGTGGTTCGCATCGACCTTCGCGTAGCCTTGCGGCGCGTTCGCCACTTCGATGCCGGCCGAATGCGCGACCACCTTGTCCACGTCGAAGCTGCCCGCGCGCTCGCACGCAGCCTTCCAGATCCACGGGCCGAGATAGGCGGCCTGGGTCACGTCGCCGATCACCGACTTCTGGCCGTAGCGCGCCTTGAACGCCGCGACGAACTTCTTGTTGTTGTCGTTATCGAGCGACTGGAAGTACTTCATCGACGAATAGAAGCCCGCGAAGTTGTCGCCGCCGATGCCGAGCACTTCGTCCTCGGTCACCGACAGCGTCAGCAGGAACTGCTTCTGCGGCGTGATGCCCGCGGCCTTGAGCTGCTTGTAGAACGCCACGTTCGAGCCGCCCACCACGGTCGCGAAGATGCAGTCCGGGCGCGCCAGCTTGATCTTGTTCATCAGCGACGCGAATTCGGTCGTGCCGAGCGGGTAATACTCCTCGCCCACCACCTTCGCGTGCAGATGCTGTTCGATATGACGGCGCGCGATCTTGTTGGACGTGCGCGGCCAGATGTAGTCGGAGCCGATCAGGAAGAAGGTCTTGGCCTTCTTCGTGTTCGAGGCCCAGTCGAGCGCCCAGACAATCTGCTGGGTCGCTTCCTGGCCCGTGTAGAACACGTTCTTCGACTGTTCGAGGCCTTCGTAGAAGGTCGGGTAATACAGCAGGCCGTTGTCCTTCTCGAACACCGGCAGCACCGCCTTGCGCGAGGCCGAGGTCCAGCAGCCGAACACGGCCGCGACGTGGTCGTTCTCCAGCAGCTTCTTCGACTTTTCGGCGAAGGTCGGCCAGTCGGACGCGCCGTCTTCCTGGATGATCTGGATCTTGCGGCCCAGCACGCCGCCCATCGCGTTGATCTGTTCGATGGCGAGGCGCTCGGCCTGGATCGAGCCGGTTTCGGAAATCGCCATCGTGCCCGTGGCCGAGTGCAGTTGGCCGACCGTCACCGTGGTGTCCGTGACCGCGAGGCGCGTGGTGTTGACCTTCGCCGTGGGCGGCGTCTGCGCAAACGCGCCGCGCGGCAGGCCCAGCGCCATCAGCGGCGCGGCGGCGAGACCGCCGAGCATTTTCCGGCGCAGCGGCGAAGGCATCCGGCCATCGTCATCGAATCGATCGTCTGCTGACATCACGTTCTCCTTATCGGGTGCCCGGCGCGGGTCGCTGCGGGCTGGGTCGAGGTTGGACGCACTGTAGGAAGCCAATTTGAGGATCGGAATACGTCAATCGACGTATTCCCCGTGCGCGGGCTGGAATGTAATTTGCATTGCAGGGCGCTCCTGAGCGGCGTGGTCCGCCGTTGTGCCGTCCGCGCCCCGCTCGTGCCGCTTTCGCACCATTTCGGATCATCGTCATGTCCCAGAGTCACCCGTCAGTGGGCGCGCCCGGTACGCAACGCATCGTCAAGGTGCGCCGCGACTACAACGCCTGGGTCGGCGACGAAACCCTCGAGGACTATGCGCTGCGCTTCACGCCGCGCTCGTTCCGGCGCTGGTCGGAGCTGCGTGTGGCCAATACGGCGATCGGCGCGGTGTCGTTTCTGGTGCTGGAAGCGATCGGCGGCAGTCTCGTCGTCAATTACGGCTTCACGAACGCGGTCTGGGCCATTGCGGCCGTCTCCGTGCTGATCTGGCTCACCAGCTTGCCCATCAGCTATTACGCGGCGCGCTACGGCGTCGACATGGACCTGCTCACGCGCGGCGCGGGCTTCGGCTATATCGGTTCGACGGTCACTTCACTGCTGTATGCGGTGTTCACGTTCATTTTCTTCGCGCTCGAAGCGGCCATCATGTCGCTCGCGCTCCAGCTGTATTTCCATATTTCGCTGGCGATCGCGTACGTCGTGAGTTCGCTCGTGGTGATTCCGATCGTCATGTTCGGGATCACGCTGATCAACCGCCTGCAAAGCTGGACGCAGCCGCTGTGGCTCGTCCTGTTCGTGCTGCCCTACGCAGCCGTGCTGTGGCGCCATTCCGACCTGATCGCGCAATGGACCACCTTCGCGGGCTTCGCGCCGCAAGGCCGCGCTTTCAGCCTGATCGCGTTCGGTCAAGCGTCGACGGTCGTGTTCGCGCTGATCGTGCAGGTAGGTGAACAGGTGGACTATCTGCGCTTCCTGCCGCCGCTCACCGCGAAGAACCGCACGCGCTGGTGGTTCGCGTTGCTCTCGACGGGGCCGGGCTGGATCGTGCCCGGCGCGCTCAAGATGCTGGGCGGCGCATTGCTCGCCTTCATCGCGCTGCAGTACGAAGTCGATGCCGTCCACGCCACCCAGCCTACGCAGATGTACCTCGTCGCCTATCATCTGCTGCTCGATCCGTTGGGGCTCGCGAGCTGGGCGCTGCCCGCGATGACGCTGTTCGTGATCGTCTCGCAGTTGAAGATCAACGTGACCAATGCCTATGCGGGCTCGCTCGCGTGGTCCAATTTCTTCGCGCGGCTCACGCACAGCCATCCGGGCCGCGTGGTATGGCTCGTGTTCAACGTCATGATCGCGTTGCTGCTCGTCGAAATGGGCGTGTTCGATGCGATCGCCAAGGTGCTGTCTCTCTACGCGAACATCGCGATCGCGTGGATCGGCGCGTTGTTCGCCGATCTCGTCATCAACAAGCCGCTCGGCTATAGCCCGCGACACATCGAATTCAAGCGCGCGCATCTCTACGACGTGAACCCCGTGGGCGTCGGCGCGATGCTGATCGCGGCCGCCGTCGCGATGCTCGCGCACAGCGGCCTGTTCGGCGTGCTCGCCCAGGCGATGTCGTCGTTCATCGCGTTCGGTGCGGCGTTCGCATGCGCGCCGCTGCTCGCGGTACTCACCCGCGGCCGCTATTACATTGCCCGCGCCGCGCAACCGACCGGCGACGCCACTTCGCTGCGCTGCGCGATTTGCGAAAACACCTTCGAACCCGACGATACGGCGCATTGCCCGGCCTATGGCGGCACGATCTGCTCGCTGTGCTGCTCGCTCGATTCGCGCTGCCACGATCGCTGCAAGCCGCACGCACGCTTCGCGTCGCAGGCCGACCGCGCGCTGCATCGCGTGCTGCCGGGTGCGCGGCTCGGCCCCGCCGCGCTGCGCCTCGTTCACTATGCGAGCCTCGTGCTGGCCATGCTCGCGGTGCTGGGCAGCGTGCTCTATCTGATCTGGGCGCAGAGCGCGACTTCGATGCGCGCCGCCGGGCCATCGATCGCTCATGCGCTTTCGGGCAGCTTTCTGAATATCTTTCTCGCGCTCTCGCTGGTGGGCTGCATCGCGGCCTGGTGGTTCGTGCTGGAGCGCGAAAACCGCCGCGTCACGCAGGAAGAGTCGCAGCGGCAAAACGAATTGCTGATGCTCGAAATCGACGCGCATCAGAAAACCGACGCGGCGCTCAAGCGCGCGACCGCCGCCGCGGAATCGGCCAACCAGGCCAAGAGCCGTTACGTGTCCGGCTTGAGCCACGAGCTGCGCACGCCGCTGAACAGCATTCTCGGCTACGCACAATTACTGCTGCAGGCGAAGGAAGAACTCACGCCCATGCGCTACAACGCCGTGCGCACGATCCATCGCAGCGGCGAGCATCTGCTCGCGCTCGTCGACGGCTTGCTCGACATCGCGCGCATCGAGGCGGGCAAGCTTCAGTTGAACGTCGCCAAGGTATCCCTCGCCGATTTCGTCGCGCACCTGACGTCGATGCTGCGTCCGCAGGCGCTCGAAAAGGCGCTCGCCTTCGACGTGCAGACAGTCGGTCGGCTGCCCGCCACCGTGCGCACCGACCAGAAGTGCATGAGCCAGATCCTCACCAACCTGATCGGCAATGCGATCCGCTTCACGTCGAGCGGCACGATCACCCTGCGCGTCAGCCACGTGCTCGATACGCTCAAATTCGAGGTGATCGATACCGGCCCCGGCATCCCGCCCGCCGAACTGGAGCGCCTGTTCCTGCCGTTCGAACGCGGCGAAGCGGCCCATGCGTACGATCACGGCGCCGGTCTCGGGCTCACGATCTGCCGCCTGCTCACGCAAGCGCTCGGCGGCAGCCTGGAAGTGGACAGCGAAGTCGGGCACGGCACGCGCTTCGTGGTGCGCCTGTTCGCCCCGGCCGTCGACGCGGCGGCCGAAACCCACGCCGAACTCGCGTCGATTCGCGGCTATACGGGTGCGCGCCGCACCATTCTCGTGGTGGACGACCTCGACGATCAGCGCGACATCGTCGTGCAATTGCTCACGCCGCTCGGCTTCGACGTCGCTGAAGCCGCCAGCGGCACCGATGCGCTGCGCTGGCTGGCGATGCACACGGCCGACGCGATCATCATGGATATTTCGATGCCGCTGATGGACGGTTACGAAACCAGCCGCCTGATCTCCGAGAATCAGTTGTCGAACGCGCCCATCGTGCTGCTCTCCGCGAACGCATTCGCCGACGACCGCGATCGGGCGAGCGCGACCGGATGCAAGGGCTATCTGGTGAAACCGCTGCAGGTGAATCTGCTGCTCGACAAGCTCGCGCAACTGCTGGCGCTCGACTGGATCGCATCGGACGCCGGCGCCAGCGCGCGACCGGCGGCGACACAGCCGCCCACGCCCGCCGTGTGGCCACGCGAGCTCATCGAACATCTGCATGCGCATCTCGAAGTCGGCTACGTACAGGGCGTGATCGAAGCGCTCGACGCTGCCCGCGAGGCCCGGCCCGGATTGCGGGATCAAATCGACGCGTTGCGCTCGTTGGCGGAACGTTTTCAGCTAAGGGAACTCGAGCATGAACTTGACCGACTCGCGCGCGGCGCGAACGCGTGACGCGCACACCACGATCGCGGCCTCCCCGATCGCCGGCGACCCGGCCGCGTGGCTGCGCGAAGGGCCCATGATCCTGATCGTCGACGACACGCCGGAGAACCTCGCCTTTCTTTCCGACACGCTGCAGGCGCACGGCTACGTGGTGATCGTCGCGCTGTCCGGCGAGGATGCGCTCAAACGCCTCGCGCGCGTGACACCCGACGTGGTGTTGCTCGACGCGATGATGCCCGACATGGACGGCTTCGAAACATGCGTGCGGATCAAGCAGGATGGACGCCACGAGCATCTGCCCGTCATCTTCATGACTGCGTTGACGGAGAGCGAACATGTCGTACGCGGCTTTCGTGTAGGCGGCATCGATTACGTGACCAAGCCGGTGCAGCCCGAGGAATTGTGCGCACGCATCGGCGCCCATGTACGGCGTTCACGTGCGCAGTTGTACGCGGAGGCGGCACTGTCGCTCGACACGCGCGCGGCGCTGATCGTCGGCGCGGACGGCACGATTCGGTGGCAGAGCCCGCAGGCTGCGCGTCATATCGCTGCATACACGACCGCGCATGACGCCCCCGCCGATGCCCGGCAACCCACGACCGCACGCGATACCGATGCGCCGACGCAGCTGCCCGCGCTACTGCGCACGTGGTTCGTCGACTGGCTCGCGCGCGGCGCCCCGGGCGACGCCGTGCACGAATTCAGCTCGGGCCCGATACGCCGCTCGGCCAGCGCGACGCGCGGCCCGGAACCGGGCGAATGGATCGTGATCCTCAAGGAAAGAGACGACACCGTGCATTGCAATGCACTCGCCGAACGCTTCGGCTTGACCATGCGGGAGGCCGAAGTGCTGCTCTGGGTGTCGCACGGCAAGACGAACCGCGATATCGGCGACATTCTGGGCATCGCCGCGCGCACGGTGAACAAGCATCTCGAACACCTGTTCCGCAAGCTCCATGTCGAGACCCGTGCGGGCGCGGCCGCCGCGGCGATCAAGATGCTCGAGCGCACGTGACAGGGCGGCATCGCCGGATCGTCAACTTGCCGCACCCTTATCGGGCCGCCCGCCGGGGCATAATTTCGTAAACTTGATCTTTTGCTCTGATTCTGGATAATTGTTCATGCCTCGGGCGACATGCGTCCTGTAGCGCGCGCCACGAGGCCATAGCCCGCCAGCCCCTCTCGGCTGGCCTCCCCTGTTTCGGCGCCTGACCTGTTGGTCCGCCGAAATACCGTCACGATTCCACCGGGCAACGGCGGAATCGTTCGCCTGCCACGCAGGCCGTGAAGCGCCAGAGGAGACACTGGCGCCTTGCTCCAAAGTGCGGCTCCAGATCGTGCTCAACCAGAGGAATCGTCGCGCCTTCGACCCAAACCGGTTTGGATGGGCCGTGAGCGATTTCCCTACTCGGTGACCGACATGACGAAGCAATCACCCCACGTACAAACCGGAAGTCCCTCCTGTCGGCGCACTCCATGTGCCCGACGCGGCGGCACGCCGTCCGGCCACGTCCACGCGCTCGGCTGAGCGCCCGTCCGCGACTTCCCGCTCCGCGACTTCAGTGACGCGTTGCCGCACGTGCGGCAACGCCTGTTACCGGAGTGGGCACATGCCGTCACGTTACGCGTTCGTTCGCCCGTGCGACGAGCCGCACCACAAGGAAAACCGTCATGGCTTCTGATTCCGCCCTTCCCGACACACCCGCGGCCCGCCCCCGGCCCACCCCGTCCGCCTACATGCGCACCGTCGCATCGATCGCGGCGATCGCCGGCGGGCTCTATGGATACGACACCGGCATCATTTCTGGCGCCCTGCCCCTCATCGCGCGAGACTTCGGCCTCGACTATCGCGCACAGGAGCTCGTCGCCGCGGCGATCCTGCTCGGCGCGGTGATCGGTGCGCTGGCCGGCACCCGCATGTCGGCCGCATTCGGACGCCGCAAGACCATTACGATCGTCTCGGCGATCTATGCGGCCGGCGTGCTGGCTGCCGCCCTCTCGCCCGACGCGTGGTCCCTTGCCGCTTCCCGCCTCGTGCTCGGATTCGCGGTCGGCGGCTCGACGCAGATCGTGCCGACCTACATCGCGGAACTCGCGGAGCCGGACAAGCGCGGCCGCCTGGTGACCTACTTCAACGTCTCGATCGGCATCGGCATCCTGCTCGCGGCCCTGATCGGCGTCGCGGGTAACGACCTGTTTTCCTGGCGCGCGATGATCGGTATCGCGGTCATCCCGTCGGTCATCCTGATGGTTGGCATGACCCGACTGCCGCGCAGCCCGCGCTGGCTCGTCGAGCAGGATCGCATCGCCGACGCGCATGGCGAGTTGTCGAAGGTGCGGGAATCCCAAGCGGCCGTCCGACACGAGATTGCCGATATTCGGGACGTGGTCGAGCGGCAGCAGGACGGCGCGACATCGGGGTGGCGCACGATGCGCGAGCCCTGGGTACGCCCCGCTCTCGTTGCCGGCCTCGGCGTCGCCGCGTTCACCCAGCTCAGCGGCATCGAGATGATGATCTATTACACGCCGACGTTCCTTCGCGACGCGGGATTCGGCGCGTCGGCATCGCTCTGGGCCGCACTCGGCGTCGCCGTCACCTATCTCGTGATGACCTTCATCGGCAAGCTGACCGTCGACCATGTCGGCCGCCGCACGCTCAGCCTCGCGACGCTGCCCGTCGCGGCAGCCAGCCTCGTGCTGCTTGGCTGCCTGCTGCGGGGCGACTTCGTTTTGCCCATGCAGCAACTGTGGATCGTCATCTGCCTGATCGCGTTCATGGTGTTCAACGCCGGCGGTATCCAGGTCATCGGCTGGCTGACGGGCGCGGAAATCTACCCCCTCGCGATTCGCAACCAGGCCACCGGCGCGCACGCCGCAATGCTATGGGGCTCGAACCTCTTGCTGACCGGCACTGCGCTGACCGTGACCAAATGGCTCGGTGTCGGCGGTGCGATGTGGGCGTACGCGTGTCTCAACGCACTCGCATGGGTATTTATCTATTCGATGGTGCCGGAAACGCGCGGTCGCAGCCTCGAGGACATCGAACGCGCATTGAAGCGCGGAACGTTCGGGCCGCGCCATTCATGATCGGACACGGTCAAGCCAGTCACGTCCATCCTGCTTTCTCATCACGGAAACCGACATGAACGAACTTACTGCCACACGTCGACTTTCGGATCATGCGCTGATCAGCGATTGCGACGGCGTGCTCGTCGATAGCGAAGCCATCGCCGAACGCATCGTCGTGACTCGCCTCGAGCACCTCTGGGGGCTCGCCGGCCTTCGCGACGTCGTACGTCCCCTGCTCGGCATGCGAGCCGAGCAATTGCTGCGCACGGTCGCGACCATCGTCGACCGGCCGCTCGACGACGACACGGTCGAGGCGATTCGCGCGGACATCCACGCAAACGCGGTGAATGCGCCGGCCATCGACGGCGTGCGCGACGCGTTCGCCGCCATCCCGCTCGTCAAGGCGTGCGCCAGCAACAGCGATCTTGCCTATGTGCGCAGCGTGGTCGACCGGATCGGCCTGGCCGACCTGTTCGGCGAACGCTTGTTCACGGCCGACCAGGTGCCCTCGCCGAAGCCCGCGCCCGACGTCTATCTGGCCGCCGCCCGTCGCATGCATGTCGCGCCCGAACGGTGCATCGTCGTCGAAGACAGCGCGACGGGTACGGCCGCCGCGATGGCCGCCGGCATGACCGTACTCGGCTTCGTGGGCGCCGCGCACGCGGCACGAACGCAGACGGACAAGCTGCACGCCGCAGGCGCGTCCGTCGTCTTCGACGACATGGCCGCGCTGCCGTCGCTCGTCGAGCGCTGGCTGCGACACATGCAGGACACGACGCCCGCTTGGCGCGTACGCGCCTGACCTTCCCCGAACGAGAAACACCTCGCGATCATGAACGACAACGCATCCCTTCCGGCGCGCGAAGACGGCACGCGCCATCCGCTCGCCAATGCAACCCTCGGACGCGCGGCACCGCACGTCGCCGTTCCTGCCTACGACCGCCATCGCCTGACGGCGGGCATCGCGCATATCGGCGTCGGCAACTTCCATCGCGCCCATCAGGCGCGCTACGTCGATCATGTGCTGCATCTGCCCGGTCACGAAAAATGGGCAATATGCGGAATCGGACTGGGTAGCGGCCCGGCCTCGGTCGCCAAGGCCGACGCGCTTCGCGCGCAGGATTGCCTCTATACGCTGACGGAGTTCTCGAGCGACGGCACGACGGTCGTGCGCGTCATCGGTGCAATGATCGAGTATCTGCACGCACCGGCCGACCCGGAAGCCGTACTGACCCGGCTTGCCGATCCGGCGATCCGGATCGTATCGCTGACCATCACGGAAGGCGGTTACAACCTCGACGAGACGACCGGCGCATTCCGGTTCGATACGCCCGACGTCGCACACGATCTGCTGGGCGGACCGCCCCGTACCGCGTTCGGGTTCATCGTCGAAGCGCTCAGACGGCGTCGAGCCGCCAACGTACTGCCCTTCACCGTGATGTCCTGCGACAATCTGCGCGGTAACGGCGATACCGCGCGGCGCGCGGTGCTCGATTTCGCACGGGCGACCGACGTCGATCTCGCCGCCTGGATCGAGCGTTACGTCGCGTTCCCGAACAGCATGGTCGACCGGATCGCGCCGCAGGTGACGGACGCGATCCGCCTGCGCGCCAACCGGTTGTCAGGCTTCGACGACACGGCGCCCGTCGTTGCCGAAACGTTCTCGCAATGGGTGGTCGAGGACAGCTTCAGCGCCGGCCGCCCGGCATTCGACGCAGCCGGCGTCGAATTGCGCGACGACGTCCATGCGTACGAGGCCATGAAGGGGCGCATGCTGAACGCTTCCCACATGTTGCTCGCTTACCCGGCGATTCTGCTCGGACATCGCTTCGTCCACGACGCCATGGCCGATCGCGATCTCGCGGCGCTGCTCGACATCTTCCTTACCCGGGACGTCGGCTCGATCCTCACGCTACCGCATGGCGTGTCCGCACGCGCCTATGCCCGCGATACGCTCGCGCGCTTCCGCAACGCCGCACTGGGCGATCAGTTGCTGCGCGTCGCGCACGACGGCGCGTCGAAGATCCCGGTGTTTCATGAAAAGACCATCGGGGCATTGATCGCGCGTCACGGCGACATGCGCCGTGAAGCGCTGCTGCTGGCCTGCTTCCAGCATTACCTGAAGGGTGTCGACGATCTCGGCAACGCGTTCGCCGTCAGTGAGCCGCAATTCGAGGCAGCGGATCTCGAGCGCGTGCGAAGCGGCGCGCCGCTCGCGATCCTCGATTCAAAGCCGTTCGCCCCGCTCGGGCTCGCTTCCAACCCGGGGTTCGTCGAGCTATTCCGCACGATGCAGGCAGCCGTGGCGACACGCAGGACACGCGACGCCATCCGGCTGGCGCTCGATGCTTCAGATACCTGAACAACGTATCGCTTCCCGAATATCGGAGGCGAGAACGCTGCCATCGGCGCGATGCGAGCGTTCCTCGCCCGTATTTTTTCCGAACAGCACGTCCTCGAATGCGCGGTTGAGTTCGGTCAACTTCGCGTCGAGCCGCGCCAGTTCCCGATGGACCGGTAACGGAGGATCGCCGGCTACCGCAAGCGTTCCGTGCCCGACGCTCGCAGCCGCATCGAGTCGCATCGAGCGGCCGCGACCCAGATCGCTGATCAACGCATCGATTCGCGTGACGACAGCCGCGCGCGCCGGCCGCTCGAATGCGACATCCGGGCCACCGGCTTCGACCGGCAGGCGTGTCGCCACGATTCGGCCATACAGCCAGCAGGACAGCAACGTGTCCGACAACCGTCGGGCGTCGCCGGATGCACGGAGCATGCGCCACGCAGCCAACGGCCGGATCGCCATGCGCACGTCGTGAAAGCGGCGATCGGCCGCGCGCATCTGCGCCGCCCCCGGCCGCATGCCGTCGTCGCGGTCGTGCACGAGTTCGCGCAGCGCCGCCAACAGCCCGTGCGAGCGCGTCGCAATGTGGCGCGACGCCGCCAGCGGCATCACCAGCAGCGCCGCCGCGAGCGACACCGCGCAGCCGATCAACACCTCGCCGATACGCAGTTCCGCAAGCGCGCCGATCTCGAACCCCAGTTGCGCATAGACGAGGCCGATCAGCACCGTGAGAAAGAACACGCCGCGCCCATAGGCGTGCAGGATGTGGTACGCCCAGCCAAACACGCACACGCCCATGACGATGACCACGAGTGCATTCGCATGATGAGCCGCGCCGACGACGAGTACGCTCGCGAGCGCGCCGGCGAGCGTCCCGGCGACGCGTTGCGCGCCGCGATAGATCGTGTCCGCGCACGAGTACGTGCCGAAGAACACGACGAACGTGCTGAGCACCGCCCACATCCACCGCTCCGACGACAGCGTCTCGCCGATCAACATCGCGGCGCACGCAGCCGCCGCGGCGCGGATCGCCGGCAACCATGCAAGCGTGCGCCAGCCGGCGGTCCACGGCACCGCGCGCGCGGGCTGCGGCGTCGCGGGCGGCGGTGCGGCGGTGATGCGCGCCGCCAGGCAGTCGGCGACGCTCTCGAAGCGGGCAATCGCGGCACGCAGCGCCGCGGCGGCGGCATCGGTTCGATCGCGGTTCAGCACGCGTCGAGCCGACGCGATCTCCAAGGCGACGAGCGCGGTGTGCAACGCATGCGCGTCGCCTTCATCGCGTGTCGACGCGTGATGCTCGAGCGCGATGGCGGCTTCGTTCAGCGCCAGTAAATGGGCCATCGCATCCAGCGCGCCGGCATCCGACACGTCGCTTCGTGCGATGCACGCCGCGTGCAGCGATACCGAGCGCGCAATGAGCCGTGGCGTGGGCGCCGCGTGCACCGGCAACAGCACGCGGCAGACGAGCACGACGCTTGCCGGGCCGGCGATCGACATCGCCAGCATGTGGCCGGCCTGTAGCGCGGCCGGATGCAGATAAAGACCGAGGTAGTACATGGCGATCGCCAGGAACGCACAGCCGATCGTGCGCGGCCCGCGGGTCTGGCACAGCATCGAACAGAACAGGACGATCACGAACCCCGCCTTGCCGACGGCCGGCCACGCACTCACGCAGGCGGCCGCGGCAAAGCTTGCGCATGCGGTGCCGTACTGCCACGCAAGCGACTCATACCAGTCCAGCCGGTGAGCATCGCGCAGGAAGAGTGGCGCGATCATCGAGAACAGGATGCCCACCGCGCCGGTGGTGATCGCAAAACCGAGATGGAGCGCCGACGCAATGCCGAGCGCACCGGCCAGCAAGCTCGCCAGCGCGGCGCGCGCACCGCCCAGCAGACGATGAAGACCAGGGTCGACAATGAACAGGCGGTCAATCGCCCGTGACAACGAAACAGCTGACATGATCGAAGAATTCCAGAGACAGCGCGGCGGCTTCCGGCCGGCATGCCGGTCACGGTTTTCATGACGGCCGTCGTGCGTCGCGAGGGCCGCCGTGCCGAACTCAGAACACGCGGTCTACCCAGCCGTGGCGATCGGCTTCACGCCCGTTCTGGATATCGAGCAGCGCCGCCTTCAGGCGCTGCGTGACCGGCCCTGCGCCACCGTCGCCGATCGTGAAGTCGTACGCCCGGCCCTTCACCCGGCCGATCGCCGTCACGACCGCCGCCGTGCCGCATGCGAACGCCTCGACCAGTCGACCACTGCGCGCATCCGCGTGCCATTGCTCGATCGTGTAGCCCTCCTCCCGCACCGTGTAATTCAGTTCCCGGGCCAGCGTGATCAACGACGCGCGCGTGATGCCCGGCAGAATCGTCCCGTTCAGCGGCGGCGTCCGGATCGACCCGTCGTCGAACACGAAGAACACGTTCATCCCGCCCAGTTCCTCGATCCAGCGGCGTTCGACCGCATCGAGAAACACCACCTGCTCGCAGCCTTCGCGAATCGCCTCCGCCTGCGCCGCCAGGCTCGCCGCATAGTTGCCGCCGCATTTCGCGTCGCCCGTACCGCCCGGCGCCGCCCGCGTGTAGTGCTCCGACACCCACAACGTGACCCCGGCCGCGCCGCTCTTGAAGTACGCGCCGACCGGCGTCGCGATCACGCAGTACAGGTACTCCGGCGACGGCTTCACGCCGAGCACCGCCTGCGTCGCGATCATGAACGGACGCAAATAGAGCGCCGCACCGTCGAACGCCGGAATCCAGTCACGATCGGCCCGCACCAGCGCACGCACCGATTCGACGAACATCGCCTCCGGCAACGGCGCCATCGACAGCCGCTCGGCGGAATGGCGAAAGCGCCGCGCATTCGCGTCGGGACGGAACAACGCCGCGCCGCCGCCCGGCAACCGGTAGGCTTTCAAGCCCTCGAAAATCTCCTGCGCGTAATGCAGCACGAGCGTGGCCGGATCGAATCGGAACGCTTCGCGCGGCCCGATTTTCGCGTCATGCCACCCTTGTTCCGCCGAGTACCGGATCGTCACCATGTGATCCGTGAAGACCCGGCCGAAACCGGGATCGTCGAGCAGCGCGGCGCGCTCGGCCGCCGGGACGGGATGGGGATTTTGTTCGAATGCGAAGTGCTGGACGGAACCGGTGCTCATTTTTGCCCCTTGATCGGCAGCGGGACCGCCCCGGCTGCTACGGGCCAAAATTTATCGTAGAAAAAATAATTTCAGGTTGCGTGTTCGACCTAAGATGGAAGCGTTTTGGCAATTCAATGCCTCAAAAACCGAACATTCCGGCACTGCGTGCCTCAACCGAACTTGTCGGATCAATGACCGCGATCGAACTGGACGAAATGGACCGTCGCATTCTGAGAGCGCTCCAGGAAGATGGGCGCATCCAGAACGTGGAACTGGCGCAGAAAGTGGGCTTGTCGCCGTCACCGTGCCTGCGTCGGGTCAGGCAGCTGGAACAGGCTGGGGTCATCGAGCGCTACGCGGCGCTGCTCGACGCCTCGAAGATCGGCGCGGGGTTGACCGTGTTCGTCCGTATCTGGCTGACGAGCCAGGACGCGAAAACCGTCGACCGTTTCACCGAGGCGGTTCAACGGCTGCCACAGGTGCTCGAGTGCCACTTGATGGCGGGCGATTGCGATTGCCTGCTGCGGGTCGTGACCGCCGACATCGACGCCTATCGGAAACTCCAGATCGACCACTTGACCCGGATCGAAGGCGTGCAGAGCGTGAAGACCGAGATTCCGATGCAGAAGATCAAGCAGACTTCCGTGCTGCCGCTTTGAGCGTGCGCGGCGCTGCGGGACGGCTCGTGCGGAATTCCGGGAACCGGGACAACGAAAGCGTCAGACTGGCATCTCTTGTTCCCACCCGCCGCGGGTGTTCACGTCGGCAGCGTCGGCGAGCGTTTCTCGAGTCGGGACGGCCCCCCGCCCGTCGCCCGCCGCAAGGCAGGCCGATCGCGCCGGCGAATTCGTGTGCCGCACGCACGAATTGACAGCCCCCATCGGCACGCCGAAACTGGGCACCCCTTTCCCTCGCTGTGGTCATCGGCATGAATTTCGAGATATCGGACTTGCGGGCCTTCGTGGCGACGGCCGACCTCGGCAGCTTTCGCGCGGCGGCCGATGCACTGCATCTGTCGGCATCCGCGCTGTCGCGCCGGATAGAAAAACTCGAAGAGGTGCTGGGCGTCAGACTGTTCGAGCGAACCACACGGAAGATGGACCTGACGATCGTCGGCCGCGGGTTTCTCGAGCGCGCTCACCGCATCCTCAACGAGGTCGACAACTCGATGCTCGAGTTCGACGACCTTGCCCGCAAGATGACCGGCGAACTCACGGTCGCGTGCGTGCCGTCGGCGGTGCGCTACTTCCTGCCGGAAACCATCGCGACCTATCATCAGCGCTACCCGGGCATTCGCCTGCGTCTCATCGACGAGCCGTCGTCGATGGTTTTTCTCGCCGTCGCGCGCGGGGAAGCCGATTTTGGCCTGACTTACGTCGGCACCGAAGAGCCGGACATCGAATTCACGCCGCTGCTCGACGACCCTTTCGTTCTCGCTTGCCCGCGCAGTCATCCGCTCGCAAAGCGCAAATCCGTCGCGTGGGCGGAGCTCGCCGGCCTCGAGTATTTGGCCATCGCGCAAGGCAGCGGCAATCGCGCGGTCATAGACGAGGCGCTGGCAGGCGCGGCCGACCGGCCCAAATGGTTCTGCGAGGTACGCCATGTACCCGCGCTCGTGAGTCTGATCGAAGCGGGCCTGGGCGTCGGTGTCGTGCCTCGGCTCGCGATGCCCCGCGGCCCGCACAAGGTACTTGCCAGCGTCGCGCTCGTCGATCCGCCGATCCGGCGAACGCTGGGTGTCATCCAGCGGCGCGGCCGCGGGTTGTCCTCCGCGGGCCGCTTCTTCCTTCAGCTGTTGACGGAGATGCGTGCACCCGGTGTGCCTCCCGCAAGCACGGCCGCTTAGGCGAAGCGCCGGCCCTCGGCTTCGGGCGGCACGGCAAAGCCTTCGCGCGCATCCGGTGGTTGGGTTGGATTGGGTTCGATTCGTGCGCACGGCGCACCAATCGAACGAAAATATGCGTTTGTTGCGTGAACCGCTCCTGCTCGATCATGTGCGAAACGCAAGCGTCGTGCTATTCGCAGCCGCTTGAACCGCACGGTTTTCAAATCGAAGGAGACAACGCGTTCCATGACCCAGCCCACTCCCACCCACGGCATCGTCAGCAAGGCACATCTGACCGAGCTGACCATCGAAGCACTCTGCGCGCTCGGCCTGACGCGCGCCGATGCGACCGACACCGCCACGATCCTCGTGCTTGCCGATCTGTTCGGTCTGCGTACGCACGGCACGAGCCGTATCGAATCGTACGGCTCGCGCCTGCGCATCGGCGGCATCAATCCCGCACCGTCGATCACCACCGAACAGGTGGCGCCGGCCCTTTACCGCCTCGACGGCGACAACGGCATCGGCCCGCTCGTCGGCCATCGCGCACTCGATCTGGCGATGACGGCCGCACGCGAACAAGGCATTGCCTGTGTGTTCGTGCGCGGCAGCAATCACTTCGGCCCCGTCTCCCCCTATTCGTACCTCGCCGCGATGCAGGGCTTCGCCAGCATCATCGGCAGTAACGCGACGACGACGATCGCGCCGTGGGGCGGTACCGACGCCCGCCTGGGCAACAGTCCCGTCGGCTTTGGCGTCCCGAACCCGGACGGGCGCCCGTTCATGCTGGACATGGCGATCAGCGTCGCGGCACGGGCGAAGATCCGCAACGCGCTCAAGCGGGGCGAGCCGATTCCCGGCGACTGGGCCACCGACGCGCAAGGCAAACCGACCACCGATCCGAAAGCCGCGCTCGACGGCTTTCTGCTGCCGATCGGCGGCCACAAGGGCTACGGCCTCGCACTGGTGGTCGACCTGTTCGCGGGACTGCTTTCCGGAGCGGCGTATCTCACGCACGTCAAGTCGTGGGAGGACGACCCTGAACAACCGCAGAATCTCGGCCACTTCTTCATTCTCATCGATACGACCCGGCTCGGCAGCACCGGGTGGCTCGCCACGCACATGGCCGATTACGCGGCGATCCTGCACGGCTCCCAACCGGCCGATCCGGAGGCGCCCGTGATCGTGCCCGGCGAGATCGAACTCGGTCGCCTGGAACGCCAGATGGCGGAAGGCATCGATATCGGCGCGGCACAGCTCGCGATGCTGGAAGCGACCGCCCGTCCGCGGCGCTGAACGCCGCGTTCGCGAGCGTGGCCGCCACGCTCGCACCGCTCCGAACGCACGGCGCGGCAGCGAAA
This sequence comes from Burkholderia sp. KCJ3K979, assembly GCF_016759955.1. NCBI lineage: Bacteria > Pseudomonadati > Pseudomonadota > Betaproteobacteria > Burkholderiales > Burkholderiaceae > Burkholderia > Burkholderia sp. KCJ3K979. Next base: position 13,676 of record NZ_JACFYV010000008.1, on the reverse strand, counting down.
CGACAAGCGACGGACCGGATAGCGCGTTCGAGCGCCCGGCCGTCAAGCACATAACAAGCTCCAGGGAGCGACAGGTGACAAACATTCGATGGCGCATCGTCCTGCTGCTGTTCATCGCAGGCTTCATCAATTATCTCGACCGTGCGGCGCTGTCCGTCGCCGCCCCCGCCGTCATGCGGGAACTGCATATGTCGCCGAGCAGCCTCGGGCTGCTGTTCTCGACGTTCTTCATCGGCTACGCGGCATTCAATTTCATCGGCGGATGGGCGGCGGATCGCTGGGGCGGCAAGCGCGTCTTCTCCGGGGCAGTCCTGACGTGGTCGTTGCTATGCGGTGCGACCGGTCTTGCCGGCGGCTTCGGCTCGCTGCTGGCCGTCCGCACGCTGTTCGGCATGGCCGAAGGTCCGCTCGCGACGACGATCAACAAGATCGTGAACAACTGGTTTCCGCACAAGGAATCGGCGACCGCATTCGGCTTCGCGAATTGCGGCCTGCCGCTGGGCGGCGCGGTTGCAGGGCCGGTCGTCGGCCTGCTGACGGCCGCTTACGGGTGGCGCGTCGCATTCGCCGGAATCGCGTGTTTCGGCTTGCTCTGGCTGGTGTTCTGGATGTCCATGGCGACCGACAAGCCGCATCAGCATGCACGCGTATCCGATGACGAACGCCGGCTGATCGAATCCGACCGAAGCGTCCCCGAAAACCCTGCGGACCTGCGGCCCCTCGGCTTCTACCTCAAGCAGCCCGCCATTCTCGCGGCGATGATTTCGTACTTCGGTTACAGCTACATCCTGTTTTTCTTTCTCACCTGGTTCCCGACCTTTCTGACGATGGACCGCCACCTGAGCCTGAAAAGCATGAGTCTCGCGACGGTGCTGCCCTGGCTGCTGGGGTTCATCGGCTACGGACTGAGCGGCGTGCTGTCCGATCTGATCTTTCGCCGCACGGGCAACGCATTGCTCGCGCGCAAGCGGGTATTGATCGCCTGTCTCGGCACGGGAGGCGTGTGCGTCACGCTGGCCGGCGCCGTGACCACGACGCTCGGTGCGCTGCTGTTGATGGCCGTTGCGGTGTTTGCCCTTTATCTGAGCGGCAGCGCCTATTGGGCACTGATTCAGGACACGATCCCCGGCCCGAAACTCGGCAGTGTCGGCGGATGCGTACACGCGATCGCCAACTGCGCGGGCATCGTCGGCCCGGCTGCCACCGGCTTTCTCGTGCAGGAAAGCCATACGTTCTTCAGCGCGTTCTTTCTCGCGGGCGGTATTGCGCTCGCCAGCGTGCTGGCCGTCGCGATACTGCTGAGGCCCCGGGCGCTCGCGCAACGCAAGTCGAGCGATGCACGGGTCTGCGGCTGAAGGCTCGTGCCCACCCATGAATTTCTTTTCTTCACGCTATCGACATGAAACCCGACCCATCCGTCATTCGCGCACTCACACCCACCGGCAAGCTGCGGGCATCGATCAATCTCGGGAATCCCATTCTCGCGAGCAAGGACGCATCGGGCGAACCGGCCGGTGTGTCGGTCGATCTGGCGCGCGCCTTTGCCGCAACGCTCGGCGTGGCACTTGAACTCGTGGTGCTCGACGCGGCCGGCAAGTCCGTCCAGGCGGTCAGCGACGAGCGGGCAGACGTCGGCTTCTTCGCCATCGATCCACGACGAGGAGAAACCATCGCGTTTACCGATCCGTACGTTTTGATCGAAGGCTATTACATGGTGCGCGATGAATCGTCGATTCGCGCCAACGACGATGTCGACCAGCCGTCGATCCGCGTGGCAGTTGGTGAGGGAAGCGCTTACGATTTGTTCCTGACGCGCGAGTTGAAGCATGCGCGGATCGTGCGGGCACCGACGTCTCCGACCGTCGTCCGGACGTTCCTCGACGAGGGCCTGGATGTGGCCGCCGGCGTCAAGCAACAGCTCGAGGCAGACGCACGTCAAGCGCCTGGCCTGCGTTTGCTCGACGAGCGATTCATGGTGATCCGTCAGGCGATGGGTTTGCCGAAAAGCCGCGGTGCGGCGGCAGCCGACACGTTGCGGGCCTTCGTCGAGGAAGCGAAGGCATCCGGGTTCGTCGCCGAGGCACTCGCGCGGCACAAGATTACCGGCGCGTCGGTCGCGCCCGCTGCGTAGGCCGACGCGGCCCACGCGTCGTCGGCTTGGGCGTCAGTCGCGTCAGTCCGACACGCGCGCGGTCGATCGCGTCCGCGCCGCGCCGACGGCAACGATCGCGCCACCCAGTATCGCCATGCCGATCGACGTCAGCGTCACGACGAGCGCCACGCGCCCGCGGCCGGAGAAGAGCCCCACGAGCAGCCCGCCAAGCGGCTGCGTCGCGTTGTTCAGCAGGACGATGACGCCCGTCGTCTTGCCATAGTCCCGAGGGGGAATGATCGCCTGCCGTGCGCTGCGGATGTACACGTTGAACATCTTGTCGAAACCGATGACCATCAGGAAACCGGCAACGTACATCGCGATCGAACCCGACAGGCCCATCACGAGGCCGCCGGCCGCGATCGCGACGAATGCGACGATGCCGAGCCGCACGCGCGATACCTCGATACGCGCGACGAACAACAGGACCACGACCGTCGCGACGGCACCCGCGACCTGCAGCCCCGCATAGAAACCGCCCGACTGCCGAAACGTACCGGTGACCATCGCAGCCGACGTCGCCAGTGTCGTCCCGATCACGAGGTTTTCCGCCGCCGCGAGCAGGACGAGCCGCGAGAGCCCCGGCAGCGTAAGGACATGCGTCAGCGCCACGCCGAACGGCGCATACCACGGCCCCACCGCGTGCTCGGGACGCGCAATGCGCGCCGTGCTGGTGCGCTGCCATACGAACGCCAACAGATCCGCCGCGACGAACAGTAGCGCCGCGCAAGCGACGCCCCACTCCCAGGTGCGCCATCCCAGCAGCGCCGCCGCAACGATCGGTCCGAGCACGACGCCCGACTGATCGGCGAGCTGCGTATGGGCCAGCACCTTCTCGAAGCGCTGCAGCGGAAAAATCTGCGGCAGCAGCACCTCCCGGGCGACGAGACCCTGGCTCGTGAGTACGCCGCATACGGCGGACAGCGCGATCAGCCAGCCGATTCCGCTCCAGGCGACATAGCCGACGATGCCGATCAGACAAGCGACGGCCCGGCTGGCCTGGCTCATTCGCAGCACGCGAATCGGCGACACGCGATCGCTCAGTGCACCGCAGATCGGGAAGGCAATGAATCGCGGGAGCGTTTCGATGAAAAAAGCGAGCCCGGACCACGTCGCTTGCCGAGTGACCTGAAAGACGACGAGCGGCACCAGAAAGAGCAGCATCTGGTCTGCAAGGCGCGCCAGAAAGAGAGAACCCAGAAAGGCCGGCTGATCGACGCGCATCACGCGTATGCCTCTGCAAGATTGGTCGGAAGGCGCCCGCGGGATACGCCCGCTTCGCGGGGCGCTCGGTACGTCGATCCGGACGCGCCGTCGATGTTGCGCTGCTCGGATCGACCCCGCTGACGAGCACGAGAAAGCACGAGATCCTCGTCCTTGCCGCCATTCAACCACGCGCACCGTCCGGTTGCAAACCGCAACCGGACGGTCGACCTCAATTGCTGAAGATCAGACCGCGAGCGGCGCCATTGACGTAAATCCGGCCGTATGTGTTCCAGTCGCCGGCCATCACGCCGGAGTCGCCGAATTGGTGCGCGTCGTCGTTGAAGCGCGCCCACGTCGCGCCGCCGTCGTCGGAATGGTAAATGCCCCAGACGCCGTTCAGCGTGCCTTCCACGTAGACCGCGGCCGAGTACGGCGAACCGGTCGGTGCCTTGCCCAACGCGATCACGGTGGCGCCCGGCGTGCCGTTGGCCGACGCAAAGGCGCCGAGCTTCGACCAGGTCGCCCCCGAGTCCACCGAGTGGTACACGGCCGTGCCGTCGGCCAGCCAAAGATCGCCCTCCGCGTTCGGATTGACCGCCATCGACGTATCCCGCCACGAATTCCACGCCAGATTCGCGTTCACCGAGCCCTGGCTCAGCGTGAACGTGTGGCCGCCATCGTTCGAGACGTAGATCTTGCCGCGCTGCCAGCTCCACGACGCACCGCCCGAATCATACGCATAGACCTTGTTCGGGTTCTTGCGGTCCGCGGCCAGGCGGTAGGCACGCGGGAAGCCGTTCCAGACGGCGCTGAACGCCGGCAGGTTGGTCGCCGTCCAGCTGGCGCCATTGTTTGTCGTGTACGACGGCACCGAGTCCGGCGGTGCCCAGGTCACGTTGTTGCGTGACGGGACGACCAGGTTGCCCACGTTGCTCTGGCTTGCCGCTGCGCCGTTGGGCAGCGACGCGAACGTCGACCAGCTATTGCCGCTGTCGCCCGACCAGAAGCCCCTGGTGGCATGGCCGTTGGCGTTGTCGACGCCCGCGGCGGCGATGTACGCCGGATCGGACCACGACATATCGGCCGAGTTGCCGTTGCTCCACGTGTTCAAGGGGCCCTTCGTCGGCCTCGTCGAAAGATCCGTATTGACCCACGTGCCGATATCGCCCGCGCTGTTGATGAAGTTGTATGACGCACCGGGCGGCGCCGTGACCAGCGCCAGCGTCACGGTTTCCTCGAGGTTGTCGACCTTGGGGCTCCAGGTTGGCGTGGGCGACGAGGCGTTCATCGTTTCACAGATGCCGCCGCCGTGGACGTGCATGACGTGATCGCGATTGGTTGGGTCGATGGTGACGCCCTCGACCCAGCCGGCGCAGCCACCCGCAGCAATGCCGGTATGCGGCATGCCGGCCTCGATTTCGCGCCATGTAGTGCCGCCGTCGTCGGATAGCTGGATCGTCTTGCTGGTGTCGCTCCAGCCGGTCATGCCCAGTGCAATGCGAGCGGACGAGCCCAGACCGGCGACGGACAGGCCGCCAAAGCCGTTGCTGCTGGAGCTGTTGAGCAGCGTCCAGTTGCTGTCGTTGCTGCCGCCGAACTTGTAGAGACGGCTCGGTCCGCCGATGCCTTGGCCGACGCCCGCGTTGAACACCACGTAAAAGGTGCCGTCGGACGTGCGCACGACGTGCGGGATGTAGTAGCCGGACACCGCTGACGGGACCGGCACCGGCGTCCACGAAAAGCCGCCGTTGGTGGACTTGTACAGCGTCGACGTCAGGCCCGCCGCGTTCGCGTAGTCCGGGGCGACGGTGGCCCACATGATCCAGGTCGGCTGGCCGCTACCCTTGCCCGACGTATCGAAGATCACCTGTTCGACGCCGATCGGGGAATTGCCGCCGCCGATCGTGGTGGAGGACAATCCCGTGACCTGCGCCCACGTGCGGCCCGAATCGGCACTCTTCCACAGGCCGGCCGTGCGCGAGCCGTAGAACAGCGTCGACGGATTGTTGGGGTCCACCTGCAGGCGCTCGCCGGTGGCCCGGCCGTTGTCGTTGCCGCCTACCGGGAACGGCAGGTCGTAGTGCGTCCACGTGTTGCCGCGATCGCTGGAGATGTAGATGCGGCCGTTGTGCCCCTGCGTCACCGTAATGCCGGTCATCATGTAGACGAGCTGGTCGTCGTTCGGGTCGAGTGCGAGGCTTTCGACGCCGTGGAAGTCGCCCTCGCCCGCACCGAAACCGATGCCGTCGGTGATGGGCGTCCATGTCGAGCTGGCCGCATTCCAGCGGTACGCGCCGCCGACGTCGGTGCGTGCGTACAGCAGGCTCGCGTTGGTCGGATGATAGATCAGGCCGGTGACGTAGCCGCCCCCGCCCCACTTGACGCTGGTCCAGCTCGCCGCCGGCAGGTTGCTGCCGCTGCCGTTTCCGCCGATCTGGCCACGATTGGCGGCGACATTGGCGGCCAGACTGGACGCGCCTGTCGTGCTGCCGGATCCACCACCACAGCCCCATAACGTACACGCCACCGCCGCAGCGGCAATCCATCGCTGAGAAAACACGGTCATCGGAGAAATCCTTGAAGGAAGAGGTTCATCGCAGGGCCCGCCGTCGGGCCCTGCGCAATCAATTCGCCACGAGCGATGCAATCTGCGCAGCGCCGAGCGCACCGCGATAGATGCGGAAATCGTCGATCAGGCCGTGGAACGTGGCGTCGGCACTGTATTGCGATTTGCCCAGCCAGTTCTGCGTGGCACCGCCGAGGCGGAACGGCGCCTGGAACATCGCCGTGTTGGTACCGACGGGCATGCCGTCCACGTAGATCGTGCCGGTCGAACCCGACAGCGTGACGGCCACATGCACCCATCGCTTGCTCGGCAGCTCGGTGGGCGCGTCGATGATCTGTTCCGGAGGGCCGTCACCGGGGCCGTTGGCCGTCATGGCGAAGCGCATGCCGGCCCAGCCGTTGCGCATCTGCCCGCGCGGCGTGAACATCATGTAGCGGTGAAAGCCCGTGCCGAAATCGAACAGGCGTGCCCACGTCTGCGAGCCGTTCCAGAACACCCAGCTGGCGATGGTGAAGTCCGACACATCGGCCAGCAGATCGTCGGGCAGCGCCACATACGCGCCCGAGCCGTTGAGCGAGACCGCGTTGCCGCTGCGCCCCGCTGCCCACGTAGCGCCGTTGAGCGTGCCATTGCGCCCGTTGCCCGAGCTATCGGCGACCGTGATGCCGCTGCCTTCATCGAACGCGAGGTGCGCGAGCAACTGCTGCGCCGTGATCACTTTCACTTCGTTGGAGTGCGCCGATTCGCCCGCAATCGTTTGCGCCGTCACGACATAAAAATACGTGCCGGCACCGGCTGGCATGTCGGTATAGGTCAGCAGACCGGTGATCCCGCTCTGGATGGTGCTGTATGGTCCGCCGGCAATGGTGGCGCGCTTGACGTTGTAGCTGACGGCGTTGCTGCTGCCCCACCACGACAGCACCACCTTGCCCGCACTGGTGTAGCCCGTCAGGCCGGTCGGCGTGGCGGCAGGGGTGCCGGGGTCGAGCGTGCAGGTGAGCGTGCCGTAGCCAAGCTGGTCGAATCCGCCACTGTTGGAGCCGTAGTTGCCGCCACCGCCTTCCGGTGCCACAAGCTCGGCTGCGCGCTGGGTGTAAGGCGCCGCCAGACCTTTGCGGTTGATGTAATGGTTGGCCACCAGCGCCCAGCAGGGCCGCCCCAGGGCGCTGCCTTGCCCGCCGGTGGACAGCTGCGTCTGGATGACGCCGGCGCTGTTCTGGTACGTGACGAAAGGCACCGTGTGGAACGCGCCGTCCTCCTGTGTCAGGTTGGCTTTGGCCACGTATTCCGCGCCTGCGAGGAAGCGGTTGTTGTCGTAGCCGTACAGGTCGATGCCCTGATTCCACGCCATCTCGCAAATGGCGCCCGTCAATGCAATGCCGAGCACACTGTGCCCCTGGTCCCGGCCGGCTTCCTGCCATTGCCCGAGGTTGCCGGGATGCATGTAATACACGGCTTGCCGGATACAGCCGTTACTGCCACCGGTCTTGAAATGGGTGACGGCCTCGTTGACGAGCTCGGCATCGTCGCACAGCACGCCAATGGCCAGGACGCACGCGATGTTCGCCAGTCCCCAGTTGGCCCAGTAGTGCGTGTCCATCGCGGTGTCGATACGGGTCAGGAAAGCATGGCTGACCGGGTAGAAGACATTGCGCATCATCGCCTGAAACGCGGCGAGGCCGGCCGGGCTCCAGCCGCTGTAGCTGCGCATGATTTCGGCGGCGTTGGCGAACTCGTAGCCATAGATGCCGGCGGCGAGCGCCACGTCGCTGCCGCCGAGCGTCGTCAGCGTCGAGGCCCATTGGTCCAGATACTCCACGGCCTTGTCGGCGTAGCGCTTGTCGTCCGACACCTTCCAGCGCAGCGCGTCGCCATAGGCGGCGGCGATGTCGTTGTAGAGCGCGCCGTAGTTCTGACCATGCGTCGGATCGTTGCCGCGATAGATGCCGACCTGCGGGTTCGGCTTGTTCGTCAGGCGCGTGTGACCGTTGGCGACGAGCACGTTCCAGCTGTCGATCCACGGGGAAGCGTGCGCGCCGACTTTCGCGCGCATGCGTGCGAAATCCGCCTCGGTATGCAGCAAGCCAGGATGCGTGAAGGTGCGGGTTTGGGCAGTGCCTGCCGACGTCGCGCGTGCGTCGATACCGCCAGAAGTTGGAGCAACTCCGGACGCCAGGGCGCTGTTGTTTGCCGATGTACGCTCAGCGTCTGTAACCGCGTTACCTCCGTCACCGCCGCATCCGGCCAGAAGCGTAGCACCGAGACCCATCACGAAATGGCGTCGTGCAGTACTCTCGATGTCGCCGAGTGGGACGATTTCCTCGGACAGCATCGTCGATGCTCCCTTGTCTCGCATGTCTGGATCCCCTGTTTTTTCGCTATCGTCAACGCGACAAAAATGTACTATCCGTTCCGTATTCGTCAGGAACGGGAAGCATTCTATCCAGTGTGATAGGGATCCAATCAAGCGGAAAATAACAAATTCACCGATGACACGCACTTGTCACATCGATGATGCAAGGATCGAGGAGTGCACGAGGCGGCCCGGCACAGCCGTAGAACAGAGCAAAGGTCGTCACCGTTTGCGAAGTTCACATGGCGCTTCATCGGCCGACGCCGACGCGGAACCGCAAGACTTCCCCGGAATCCAGCCTATTCGTCCAACGAAATAAAATCGTCGCCGACCGTGGTGTCGCGCAAAGCGGCGTCGACTCCCCCTGCAGTGTCGGCAGCGCCTGCCTACCGCCCCAACACGCGCTCCACCAGCCTCACGAAATAACTCGCTCCCACCGGCAGCAACGCATCGTTGAAGTCGTAACTGGCGTTATGCAGCAGGCAAGGCCCGCCGCCATGCCCGTGCACGCGATGATCGCCCGCCCCATTCCCGAGGAACGCATAACAACCCGGCTTCTCGCGCAGCATGAACGAGAAATCCTCCGCCGCCATGGTCGGATCGACGGCCGCGTTCACATGCGCGTCGCCCACCAGCTCGCGCATCACCGCTACCGCCACTGCCGTCTGTTCGGCGTCGTTCACGGTAGCCGGATACTGGCGCTGGAAATCCACCTCGCTCTCGCAATCGAAGGCCGCGGCCGTCGCGGCCACCACCGCGCGCATGCGCGTCTCGATCAGGTCGAGCGTCGCATCGGAGAAGGTCCGCACCGTCCCGCCGAGCCAGGCATCGGTCGGCACCACGTTCATCGCCTCGCCCGCATGCACCTGCGTGACCGACAGCACCGCGCCGTCGATCGGATTGCGGTTGCGCGTGACGATCCCCTGCAGGGCGCTCAGCACCTGCCCCGCCGCGAACACCGGATCGCGGCCCAGGTGCGGCATGGCCGCGTGGCAGCCGGCCCCGCGCAAGTCGATCCGGAACAGGCTGGTCGAGGCCATCAGCGGCCCCGGCCGCACCGCGAAATCGCCGGCCGCGATGCCGGGCCAGTTGTGCAGCCCGAACACGGCATCCACCGGGAAACGCTCGAACAGGCCGTCCTCGATCATCGCGCGCGCGCCGCCGCCCGCTTCCTCGGCCGGCTGGAAGAACAACTGCACGGTGCCGTCGAACTCGCCATGCCGCGCCAGATGGCGCGCGGCCCCGAGCAGCATGGTGGTGTGTCCGTCGTGGCCGCACGCATGCATCGCGCCGGGCACCGTCGAACGATGCGCGAAGGTGTTGGCCTCCTGCACGGGCAGCGCATCCATGTCGGCGCGCAGGCCGATCGCACGCGCGCTGCCGCCGCGCTTCAAGGTGCCGACCACGCCGGTGCGGCCGACGCCGCGCGTGACGGCGTAACCCCATTGCTCGAGCCGCTCGGCGACGAGTTCGGCGGTGCGGTACACGTCGTAGCCCACCTCGGGATTGGCATGGATATCGCGGCGGATCGCCGTCAGTTCGTCGGCGTGCGCGACGATGGAATCGATCAGTTTCATGCGGAGGGAAGCACTTTTGCGGTCGTCGCGGCGTGGCGTGGCGGCGGGCCGATTCATGCCGCCCGCCACCGCCCCGCGAGACGTCAGATATGGAACAGCTGCGCCACCAGGGTCGCGCCGATGAAGGTGCCGGCATTGGCCACGAAGGACACCAGCACGATGCGCCAGCCGAGCCGGCGGAAGGCCGGGATGTCCTTGGCGATCGACAACCCCGCGAACACCAGCATCGGCGTGGTCACGCCGAGAAAATCGTTGTGCGAGCTGAGCGCGGCGATCTGCGAAGCCCACGGGGACCACGGCGAGGTCAGGAACATCGCCACCACCGATACCCAGCAGACCGCCGGAATCCGCCGCCCCGTCACGCGCGCCAGCGCGTCGCCGACGATCGTCGCGGCCACCATGATCGCGATTCCCGGCAGTCCCGCCAACGGTGTGGTGCCGTGGGCGATCCAGTCGCACACCAGCGCCATCGCGGCCGTCACGATCCACGCGAGCAGCTTGCCGCCGTAGCCGAGCGCGGGTGCCTCGGTCCGCACTTCGCCCAACGACGGGCTGGCCGCCTCCGGCTGCGCCGAGGCCTTGGTGGTGCGGCCGATCAGCGGCTCCAGCACGCGATAGCCCCAGACCGCGAGCGGCAGCGAGATGAACAGCGTGAAGTAGGTACCGATGGTGGTGGTGATCAGGTTGCTGGCCGCGGCGAACGCGAGCACCGATTTCGCCGTCTCCGGGTCCTGCTGCGCGGCGATCGCGCCCGACGCGGCCGCCATCATGCTGCCCGAGCCGACGCCCGAGCCCATCGCCAGCGCGAGCGGATCGAAGATGCCGAGGCTGCTCACGAAACCCGCGAACACGGCGATGAACACCGCGCCGAACACGGTGCCGGTCAGGTACTCGGCCAGCACGCCGCGCCCCTCGGCCGAATCCATCCCGTACTTCTCGCCGATGATCGCCAGACTCGGCTCGCGGCCCACCGAGAAGGTCGCGCCGATCGCCTCGCGCTTGATGCCGAGCAGCAACGCGAGCGGCAGGCCGAGCAGGATGGTGCCGACGAAGTGGCCGAATTCCTGGAAGGCCAGCGCCCAGCCCGCCGACGCCAGCTTGGGCAGCGCGCTGCCCACCATCAATCCGAGCTTGGAGACGAACAGCAGCAGCGCCGGCTGCAGGATCGCGGCCGCGAAGAACTGGTCGGGCACGCTCAGGCGCGCGCTGCTGTTCCAGCGCGCGCTGGCCAGCCCCACCGCGGCGCCGAGCAGCAGCGCCCAGATCATCGGCAGCAGCACGACCTTGCCCGGTCCGAGCTTGAACGTGAACGAGCCGATCCATTCGGCGACCAGCAAAATGCCGGCCGCGTAAAGCAGGACCTTGGCGGTGGCCGCGCCGCCCAGCTCGCGGCGCTCGATACCCAGTGCGTGTTCCATGACGAATCTCCCCTTGAAGCCCGGCTGCCGTCGCATGCGGACCGGTGATTACAGATAACCGAACGCGGTGGGCGGCGCTTCCGCCGTCTCGACCCACACGCTCTTGGTCTGCGTGTATTCGTACAGCGCCTCGACCCCGCTCGAGCGGCCGTAGCCGCTCATGCCGTAGCCGCCGAACGGCGACGCCACGTTGATGGTCTTGTAGCCGTTGACCCAGAAGGTACCGGCATTCACCTGCGCAGCCATGCGATGCGCGCGCGCCACGTCGGTGGTCCATGCCGCGCCGGCCAGGCCGAAGTCGGTGTCGTTGGCGATCGCGATCGCCTCCTCCTCGGTGTCGAACGGGATGGCGGCCACCACCGGCCCGAAGATCTCGGTGCGCGCCACCTCCATCGCGTTCGACACGCCGGCCAGCACGGTGGGCGCGACGAAGTAGCCGCCGCGGCCCGCCTCGACGCGCTCGGCCGAGCCGCTGGCGAGCGTGGCGCCCGCCGCCACGCCGTTCGCGATCATCGACATCACGTGGTCGTACTGCTTGCGATTGTTGATCGGGCCCACCTCGGTCGCCTCGTCGAGCGGCGCGCCGACGCGGATCTTCTTCGCCCCGGCAGCCACCATCGCGACGAATTCGTCGTAGACGGCGCGCTGCACCAGCAGACGCGAGCCGGCCACACAGCTCTGGCCCGCGCCGGCGAAAATCGCCGCCTGCGCGGTCAGCGCGGCGCGCTTGAGGTCGGCATCGGCGAACACGATATTGGCCGACTTGCCGCCCAGCTCCAGCACGCACGGCAGCACGCGGCGCGCGGCGGCCTCGGCGATGCGCGCGCCGGTGGCCGGCGAGCCGACGAACACCACCTTGCTCACCACGCGATGCGCGATCGCGGCCTGCCCGGCGGTGTGACCGAAGCCGGCCAGCACGTTGACCAGACCGCGCGGCAGCCCGGCCCGCTCGCCGAGCCTCGCGACCGCCAGCGACGTGAAGGGCGTGAGCTCCGACGGCTTGAGCAGCACGCCGTTGCCCATCGCCACCGCGGGCGCCACCTGCCAGCCGCAGGTGAACACCGGCGCGTTCCACGGCGTGATCTGCAGCACCACGCCGGCCGGCTCGCGGCGCGTGTAGTTGAGGTGCGAGGTCGGCACCGGGATCACGCTCCCGTAGAACTTGTCGGTCCAGCCCGCGTAGTACTCGAACATCTCGGCGACCTTCGCCACCTCGCCCCGGCAGTCGCGGATCGGCTTGCCCGAGCCCAGCGCCTCCAGCCGCGCGATCGCGTCGGCCTCGGCGCGGATCGCGCGCGCCACCTCCTGCATCACCCGGCCGCGCGCGGCATGCGTGAGCGCCCACCATTCGCGCTGCGCGCGGCGCGCGCTTTCGGCGGCATGGTCGACAACGGCTGCGCCGGCGTCGCGATAGGCGAGCGTGGCCTCGCCCGTCGCCGCATCGTAAAGCTGGATCGTGTCGCCCTGGCCGGCGACGAGTTCGCCGTCGATATACGAGCCGATCGTGGCGGCACCGGGGAAGAAGTGCGCGAACGCGGCGAGCAACTGGTCTGCGTGCTGGGTCATGTCAGGTTTCCGTGTAGGTGAGTCGAGCGGGATCGTGGCGCGGGCTGCCCCGCCTCAGGCCGGGTCGACGAAGTCGACGATGCGGTTGAAGTCCTCGCCGTCGGCGACGGAACCCTCGCTGGCCGCCCACACGCGCGCCGCCTCGCGCGCCACCGGCGCGACGCTGTCGAACTGGTCGAGCAGGCCCAGCGCGAGCCGCACGTCCTTGCGCATCAGCTTCATCGTGAAACCGGAATCGAACTTGCCGTTGAAGATCCAGGTCGGATAGTTGGTCAGCGTCGCGCTGTTGCGGCCTGAGCCGCCGTTGAGCGCCTCGACCAGCTTTTCCGGATCGACGCCGGCCGCGCGCGCGGTGCGCACCGCCTCGCTGGCGACCAGCAGGTGCACGCCGGTCAGCAGGTTGTTGAGCAGCTTGGTGACGTGGCCGGCGCCTACCGGCCCCACATGCACGCGCTTGGCACTGATCGCCGCGAGGATCGGCTCGATGGCCGCGATATCGCTGTCCGAGCCGCCCAGCACCATGGTCATGGTGGCGGTGGCCGCGCCCTTCGGGCCACCGCTCACCGGGCCGTCGACGAAGCCGATGCCGCGTTCGGCCAAAGCCGCCGCCACGCGCCGCGTACTGTCCGGATCGGCCGTGGTGGTGTCGATCACGATGGAGCCCGGTTTCGCGTTCTCGAGCACGCCGCCCGCGCCCAGCACCACCGCCTCGACCACCGCCGAGGTCGGCAGCGACAGCAGCAGCACGTCGGCGTCGCGCGCGATCCCGGCCACCGAATCGCGCGCCGACAGCACCGCCTGTTCGGCCAGCGCGAGCGCCACGCCCGGCGCCGCGTCG
>NZ_JACFYV010000089.1:0-23894 GCF_016759955.1 Burkholderia sp. KCJ3K979 | reverse complement strand
TATCACCCAAGCGCGTCGATTTGTGCTGTACGTCTGTACAGTGGAAGGGACGCTAACCCCTTGATTTACCGTGAATCGACATAGAGTGTCGAATCACGTTTAAAGCCGTTGGTGCGTGAGGCCGGACTCGAACCGGCACACCCTTGCGGGCGTCAGGACCTAAACCTGGTGCGTCTACCAATTTCGCCACTCACGCGCATTTCCGTCGCCTGATCGCGCGGGACGCAAGATGCGTGCTCCACGCGCCCGGGACTTCACGCCGGCCCGAAAACCGGCACGCCCGATCAGGCGAGCGCGAGATTCTACCCGATCCGTGCGGCGTTGTCTCGCCCCGCCGGCGCCCATCGTGCCGCGGTGCTAGAATGCCGCGCTCGACGTTTCGGCAGCGCGCCGCCGCGCGTCCCCCGAACCTGCCCCACCCGATCTCGCCCGTGAACTTCGACGACTACTGTCAGCAAAAGGCCGCCCCCGCCGGCTCGAGCGTCTACTACGCGCTGCGCCAGGCGCCGCTCGCCACGCAGCCGCGCCTGACCGCGCTGTTCGCGCTGCGCCGCGAACTCGAGGAAACCGTCAAGGAAACCAGCGATCCGACCGTCGGACACACGAAGCTCGCGTGGTGGCACAAGGAACTCGCCGCACTGGCCGACGGGCAGCCGTCGCACCCGGTCACGAAGGCGCTCGCGCAGCATCATCCGGCGATCGCCGCCGAAGCCGACGCACTGCGCACGCTCGTCAACGGTTACGGGATGGACCTCGAACAGGCGCGCTACCTCGACTTCGCGAACCTGCAGCGCTATATCGCGCAGGTCGGCGGCACCTTCGCGTCGCTGGTCGCGCGCGCCAGCTCGGCGAACCCGGCCGACCCGCAGCCGTGGGCAGCGGACGTCGGCCGCGCGCTGATGCTCGCGCAATTCGTGCAGGAGCTCGGCAACGACGCGCGCCACGGCCGCATCTATCTGCCGATCGACGAACTGCAGCGCTACAACGTGACCGCGGCCGATCTGCTGAACCGCCGCTACAGTCCGGCCTTCACCGAATTGCTGCAATTCCAGACGACCCGCGCGCGCGACGCGCTCGCGGCGGCCGATGCGGCGATTCCCGCCACCGAACGCCGCGCGCAGCGCACACTGCGGGCACAAATCGCGCTGGCCGGCGCGCTGCTCGACGAAATCGCGCGCGACGGCTACCAGGTGCTGCACCAGCGCATCGCGCTCACGCCGATCCGCAAGCTGTGGATCGCGTGGCGCGCCGCGCGTCGCCGCTGAGCGGCCCGCATCACGCCTTCAGCAGCGGCAGCGTGTCGAAACGCTGCTGCAGCACGCGCGTCGCATCGAGCCCCCACCAGGACCCAAGCACGGTCGCGTAAAGCTGGCGAAAATCGACCGCGACCGGCAGGTTGCCGTTGCCGTCGAGCCGCCCGAGCGCCGGCGGCGCGCCGTACAGTCCGCCCGACACGCGGCCGCCCATCACGAAATGCGGCGCGGCCGTGCCGTGATCGGTGCCGTTGCTCTGGTTCTCGCGCACGCGCCGCCCGAATTCCGCATACGTCATCACGAGCGTCTCGTTCCAGCGCCCGAGTTCGATCAACGCCGCGCGCATCGCGCTCATCCCTTCCGCGAACTGCTTGAGCAGCGCGGCCTGCTGCCCCGGCTGGTTCTGGTGTGTGTCGAAACCGTTGAGCGTCAGGCGCAGCACCGCGACCCCATCCTGCGCGCCGGGCCCGGACGCTTCGCACGCGGCCAGCACCTGCATCGCGGTCTTGACCGACGTGCCGAACGCGCCAGCCGGAAAGGCCGTCCTGAATTCCCGCATCCCGCCGCGCGGGCGCAGCCGGTCGGCCGCCTTCACGATGTCGTTCTCGACGTCGATGATGTGCGCGAGCGCCGGGTTCTGCTCGCGCAGCGACGACGGCTCGGCGAGCCGGGCCGCGCGGATGAACTGCGCGGGATTGACGAGTGCGATCGCGCGCGCGCCGTTCGACAGCGGTCCCATCTCGGCGCTGCCGAGCACGACGCCGTCCGCGGCGAAACCGGGCGGCACGGGCGCCTGCGCGAACGTGCGCGTGAGCCAGCCTTCGTGCAGGTACTGATCCGAGCGCGATGCGGTGTCCCAGATCTCGATCGAACGGAAATGCGACAGGTTCGGCTGCGGATAGCCGACACCCTGCACGATCGCGACCTGTCCGTCGCGCCACAGCGGCATCAGCGGCGCGAGCGACGGGTGCAGCCCCGTCTGCGCGTCGAGCTGCAGCACCTGCTCGCGCTTGATGCCGATGCTGCGCCGAAACTGGTAGTACAGCGGGTCGGCATACGGCACCACCGTGTTGAGGCCGTCGTTGCCGCCCTTCAGCTCGACGAGGATCAGCACGTTCGCATACCCGGCCGCGGCCTTGCGCCCCGCCTGCGTCGCGGCGGCCGCCATCGCGGGCGCTTGCCACATCGACACACCGGCCGCCGCCGCGGCGCCCGTCAGCGTCAGAAAATCACGTCGGTTCATCGCACATCCTCTGGTTCGCCGCCCGGCGCGTTGGCCGCGGCGACTGTCCGCTTCGTCGTCGTTCGCATCATTTCAGTTGATAGGCCGGATCCATCAGCAGCGCCTCGAGATACGCGCTGCCGGTCGAATCCGTGTCGATCGCCGCGACCGGCGAGAGTTGCAGCACCGCGTGCTGCAACTGCAGTTCGGTCGACAATCCCGCGATCGCCTGCGGCCGCGCCCGATACTGGGCAAGCCAGCGCTCGAGGTCGAAACGCAGTCCGCCGCGCGCGGGCTTCGCGGGCGTGCCGCGCGGGCCGGCGCCGGACGCCGCGTCGGCCACCGGCATCGCATGCGCACGCGCGTTCGGCGGCGGCGCGATCGTACGAGCCGGCGGTCGCATCCCGGCCGTCTCGGTCGCGCGGAACAGCTGCTCGACGAACTGCTTGCGCGACAGCAGCGTGGTGCTGTTGATCCACAGCGCGCCGCCCGGCCAGCCCTTCACGTTCGGCGGATAGAACAGGTTCTGCCCGAGCGTGCGCACGGTGTCCGCGAGCATCTGCGGATCGCCGTACGCCACGTCGAACAGCCGCACCGACCCGACGACGAATTCCGCCGGCGACTTGACCAGCACGCCGCGGTTGCGCGGATCCCAGAACGCGTCGGTCGACCACAGCGCGGCGAGCGCCGCGCGAATGTCGTAGCCGCTCGCGCGAAACCGTTCGGCCACCGCATCGAGCGTGCCGGGCTCCGGCGTATCGGACACGAACTCGCGCCACAGCTTGCCGGCGATGAAGCGCGCGGTGCCCGGCCGCTTCAGCAGGATGTCGAGAAAGTCGTCGCCGTCGAACGGCCCGGTTTCGCCGAGGATGGTCTTGTCGCCGGCATCGTGCCATTCGGGCCGCACCACGAAGCGCAGCGTGTCGGGATCGACGGTCCAGCCCGTCATCGCGCGCGCGGCTTCGGTCACGTCGTATTGCGTGTAGTGCCCTTCGCCGAGCGTGAACAGCTCCATCACCTCGCGCGCGAAATTCTCGTTCGGCCGCCCCTTGCGATTGCTCGCGCCGTCGAGATACTGGAGCATCGCCGGGTCCTTCGCGACCGCATGCAGCAGCGTGCCGAAGTTGCCGAGCGCCTCGCGGCGAAACAGCGCGTTCTGCGCGGCCATCGTCTGCGGGTACGGCACCTTGTCCTGCCCCGACGTGAAATGCCCATGCCAGAACAGTGTCATGCGTTCGGTGAGCGGCGACGGCGTCGCGACCATCTCGTTGACCCAGGCCGCCCGCAACGCATCGTAGCGGCGATTGCGCTCGCGCTGCTCGTCGCGCCGCATGTCGGGCGTCAGCGCCTGACGCTGCGCGCGCGTGGGCGGCGGCTCGGCGAGCCAGTCGGGCCACGTCGTGACGGGTTCGTGTCGCGCGCTGCCGAGCGTGTCGGCCACGACCTGCGCGCGCGTCATGCCGACGATGCGCGCGACCTCGGCGGGCGCGGGAGAGAAACCGGTGCGACTCAGGAAAAACAGCGCGTCGTCGGCATCGAGCGGCGACTGCATGGCAGGCGACGGCGCCGGTGCGGCAGCGTTCGCTTTCATCGTCATGGACTCCCGGAACGCACCGGCGGTGCGGATGCCCGTACAACGGCATTCGGCAGCCGAAAGTTGACGGAAAAAGTGCTACGAATTCTTTCCGCGCGGAGATTTCCGCGCAAGGCGAACGACGGCACGCGTCAGCGCTTGTACAACTCGCGAACGGCGTCTTCGATGTGCTGGCGTAACAGGTGCCGCTCTTCGGGCGTCATGTGCCCGTCGCGGCGGCGCTGTTCGAGATCGGGAGGCACGGCGGAACGGACCGTCATATCGGCGGCGCGATCGGGCTGCGGCGCTTTGCCGCGCGGCAGCTTGCGCGACGATGCGCCCTGCTCGGGGCGCTGCGCATACGCGAAGTTCGACGCATACGGACCGGCAAGCGCGATCGTCAGCATCAGTGCAATCCGGGCAGATCGCATGACCGTCCTCGCTTCTTTGGTCGATTTGTTCCCTTCGTCACGCGGCAACCGGTTACCTCTGGTACTTGAAAAACCCTGCGGAATTCGGGTGTACAAAGATGAAAGATGGAGTGCAGGGGAGTATCTACCGAATTTCGGCTTCGAGTAAAGGAATCTCTATAGCCTGCCTTTACTCGGCGCGACACTACGGGTAAATTTTGTAACCGACTGTAACGCACGAAAATCCCCGGCCGTGCGTCAATTCCCATTCGCGATAAGATGCCGATCATGGAAACGAAAAACCCCTCCAAGATTCTCGTCGTCGACGACGACCCTCGCCTGCGCGATCTGCTGCGCCGCTATCTCGGCGAACAGGGTTTCAACGTCTACGTCGCGGAAAACGCGACCGCGATGAACAAGCTCTGGGTGCGCGAGCGTTTCGACCTGCTCGTGCTCGACCTGATGCTGCCCGGCGAGGACGGCCTGTCGATCTGCCGCCGGCTGCGCGGCAGCAACGACCGCACGCCGATCATCATGCTCACCGCGAAGGGCGAGGACGTCGATCGCATCGTCGGCCTCGAGATGGGCGCCGACGATTACCTGCCGAAGCCGTTCAACCCGCGCGAACTGGTCGCGCGCATTCACGCGGTGCTGCGCCGCCAGGCGCCGGCCGAACTGCCGGGCGCCCCGTCGGAAACCACCGAGGTGTTCGAGTTCGGCGAATTCTCGCTGAATCTCGCCACGCGCACGCTGACGAAATCCGGCCAGGAAATTCCGCTGACCACCGGCGAATTCTCGGTGCTGAAAGTGTTCGCGCGTCATCCGCGCCAGCCGCTGTCGCGTGAAAAGCTGATGGAGCTCGCCCGCGGCCGCGAATACGAAGTGTTCGACCGCAGCCTCGACGTGCAGATCTCGCGCCTGCGCAAGCTGATCGAACCCGATCCGGGCAGCCCGCGCTTCATCCAGACCGTCTGGGGCCTCGGCTACGTGTTCATCCCGGACGGCGCCGCCTGAGCTTTTTCCTTCCCGGCTTCGCCCCGTCCACGGCCCGTCCCATGCGTATCGACCGGCGCCTTTTGCAGCTCGCGTTCGGCGGGCTGTTCTGGCGCACCTTCCTGCTGATCGCGCTGCTGATCTCGGTCAGTCTCGCCGCGTGGTTCCAGAGCTTTCGCGTGATCGAGCGCGAGCCGCGTGCGCAGCGCGTCGCGCTGCAGCTCGTCGCGGTCGTGAAGCTCACGCGCACCGCCCTGCTCTATTCCGATCCCGACTTGCGGCGCGCGCTGCTGCAGGATCTCGAGAGCAACGAGGGCGTGCGCGTGTACCCGCGCGAGAAAACCGACAAGTTCAAGCTGCAGCCCGACGAATCGCTGAATCGCCTGATCGAACACGACATCCGCAGCCGTCTCGGCGACGATACCGTGATCGCGCAGTCGGTCAACGACATTCCCGGCGTGTGGATCAGCTTCAAGATCGACGACGACGACTACTGGGTCGCGCTCGACCGCGACCAGCTCGACAACGTCACGGGCCTGCAGTGGGCCGGCTGGGGGCTGTTCGCGCTCGCGCTGTCGCTGTTCGGCTCCGCGTTCATCACGAGCCTCGTGAACCGGCCGTTCTCGCGGCTCGCGCTCGCCGCGCGCCAGGTCGGTTCGGGCCAGGCGCCCGAGCCGCTGCCCGAGCGCGGGATGGGCGTCGCGGCCGAAACCAACCGCAGCTTCAACCAGATGGTGCGCGACCTCGAACAACTCGAGGCCGATCGCGCGCTGATGCTCGCGGGCATCTCGCACGACCTGCGCACGCCGCTCGCGCGGCTGCGGCTCGAAACCGAGATGAGCCCGTCCGACCAGGCGACCAAGGACGCGATGGTCGACGACATCGAACAGATGGACCGCATCATCGCGGCCTTCATCGACTACGCGCGCCCGTCGCAGCGCAAGCCTGAGCCGGTCGACCTGTCGTCGATCGCGCACGAAGTCGCCGCGCGCGTGTCGGGCGAGGACGGCGTCGAGATCCGCACGCGGCTCGCGCCGAGCGCGATCATCGAAGCCGACGAAACCGACATGCGCCGCGTGATCGGCAATCTCGTCGAGAATGCGCGCAAATACGGCCAGAGCAAGCAGGACGGCATCTCGCGCATCACGCTCGAGACGCGCGTGTCGCATGCGCGCGTCGAGCTGTCGGTGAGCGACGAAGGCCCCGGCATCCCCGAGGATCAACTGCCGCTCGTGATGCGGCCGTTCTACCGCGTCGACACCGCGCGCACCAAGGCGGACGGCACGGGCCTCGGGATGGCGATCGTGCTGCGGCTCGTCGGCCGCTACCGCGGCGCGCTGCGCCTGCGCAACCGCCACCCGGACGCCGGCCTCGAAGTCACGCTCGAATTCCCCGGTGCCGGCAAGGCGCGTGCGACCGCGTGACGCGTTCGCGCACGCATCTTGCGCGTCACACTATCGACGCGGTTGACAAAAGCTATGAGAGTCGTTAGTCAAAATCTATTGAAGCGACTTGCCAATAGTGTTATAGTTTTACCCATGCTGTCACATCATCGTTGCAGCACCGAGGTAGCTTGACTCAGTCTTCTTCCCAACTCACACAGGAGTATCCGCATGAAAACCGTGGGCGATAAACTCGAAGCTTTCACCGTCGTAGCCGCGAAGCCGGGCTTCAATAATCACGAGGAAAACGGCCAGTCGGCGTTCGAGACCGTCACCGAAGCGTCGTTCCCGGGCAAGTGGAAGATCATCTACTTCTATCCGAAGGATTTCACGTTCGTGTGCCCGACGGAAATCGTCGAATTCGCGAAGCTCACGAAGCAGTTCGAAGAGCGCGACGCCGTCCTGCTCGGCGGCAGCTCGGACAACGAATTCGTCAAGCTCGCATGGCGCCGTGAACACAAGGATCTCGACAAGCTGAACCACTACTCGTTCGGCGACGTCAAGGGCGAACTGATCGACCAGCTCGGCGTGCGCGACAAGGAAGCCGGCGTGGCCCTGCGTGCAACGTTCATCGTCGATCCGGACAACACGATCCAGCACGTTTCGGTGAACAACCTGAACGTCGGCCGTAGCCCGGAAGAAGTCCTGCGCATTCTGGACGGCCTGCAAACGGACGAACTCTGCCCGTGCAACCGCGCAGTCGGCGGCGCCACGCTGTAAGCGTAGCAATGCACGAAGCCCGCGGCGCACGTCCTGCCTGCGGGCTTTTTTAACGGCCAACCCATAGGAGATATCAATGGAATTCATCGACTCGATTAAGGCACGTATCCCCGACTACGCGAAGGACATTCGCCTGAACCTCGACGGCACGATCTCGCGCTCGTCGCTCGAAGGCACCGACGCGGTCGGCGTGGCGCTGGCGGCGGCCATCGCGGCGAAGAGCACGGTGCTCGTGAAGACGATCCGCGAAGCCGGCGTGCTGTCGCCCGAAGAGACGAACGCCGTGCTGACGGCGGCCGCGCTGATGGGGATGAACAACACCTGGTATCCGTATGTCGAGATGGCCGACGACGCCGACCTGAAGACGCAGCGCGCCGAACTGCGGATGGGCGCGTATGCGACGCACGGCGGCGTCGACAAGCGCAAGTTCGAGATGTACGCGCTCGCCGCGTCGATCGTCGGCAAGTGCCACTTCTGCGTGAAGTCGCACTATGCGCTGCTGAAGAACGAGCAAGGGATGACCGTCACGCAACTGCGCGACGTCGGCCGCATCGCGTCGGTGATCAACGCCGCCGCGCAGGTGATCGCCGCCGAAGGCGAATAAGCGATCCGGCCGCGCGGCCGTGAGCCGCGCCTGCTGCAAACGAAAATGCCACGCATTCGCGTGGCATTTTTCATTTCGGCGGCACGGCGCCCGGCGCGCGGCGCGAACCGCACACCGCGACGGCCCGTCAGCCGCCCTGCTTGACCAGCAGCGCGGCGGCCTGCGCCTCGATCCCCTCGCCGCGACCGAGATAGCCGAGCTTCTCGTTGGTCTTCGCCTTCACGTTCACGCGCTCGAGCGGCAGCCCGAGATCCGCCGCGATGTTCGCACGCATCCCGTCGATATGCGGCGCGAGCTTCGGCGCCTGCGCGATCACGGTGCTGTCGACGTTCTGGATCGTGAAGCCGGCCGCCTTCACGCGCTCGGCGCACGCGCGCAGCAGCACGCGGCTGTCCGCGCCCTTGAACGCCGCGTCCGTGTCGGAGAAATGGCGGCCGATGTCGCCGAGCGCCGCCGCGCCGAACAGCGCGTCGGTGATCGCATGCAGCAGCACGTCCGCGTCCGAGTGGCCGAGCAGGCCGCGCTCGTACGGAATCGTCACGCCGCCGATGATGAGGGGGCGCCCTTCGACGAGCTGGTGCACGTCATAGCCTTGTCCGATTCTGAAATCCATGCGTAATCCGGTTTGAGATGGGGGGAAAGTCAGGAAGCGTTCGCGGGGCGCGCGAGGATCGCCTCCGCGAGCGCGAAATCTTCCGGGTACGTGACCTTGAAGTTGCGCAGGCTGCCCTGCACGACGCGCGGCGTGTGGCCGGCCCATTCGATCGCGCTCGCTTCGTCGGTCAGGTCGTGCCCTTCGCGCTGCGCCTGCAGGATCGCTTCGCGCAGCATGCCGATGCGGAACATCTGGGGGGTCTGCGCCTGCCACAGGGCGTCGCGCGACTCCGTGCGCGCGATCGCGTCACCGCCGGCCGGCACCCGCTTGAGCGTGTCGGCCACCGGCAGCGCGACGATCCCGCCGACCGGGTCGTCCTTAAGCGTCGCGACGAGCGTGCGGATCAGCTCGGGCGTGATGCCCGGGCGCGCGGCGTCGTGCACCAGCACCCAGTCGTGGTCGGTCGCGCCGAATTCGGCCAGTTCCAGCAGCCCGTTGAGCACCGACGCCTGCCGCGAGCCGCCGCCGCAGCGGCGCACCGCGAAGCGCAGGCCCGCGAAGCGGCGTGCATCGAAATGGGAGTCGTCGGGCGCGAGCACGACCAGCGTCTGCGCGAACTCGCTGCACGCGTCGAACGCGGCAAGCGTGTAGTGCAGCAGCGCGCGGCCGGCCAGCGTGCGGTATTGCTTCGGCACGGCCGAACCGGAACGGCTGCCCGTGCCGGCGCAGGGAATCAGGGCAAAAAGTCGGGGAGTCACGAAAGGAAACGCCGGAAAGGTGAAATCGAGAAGCGGATTTTATAATAGGTCTTTCGTCTCGACCGGCGCACCGCGCTGCGCCCGTGCACGCCACCCCTGTCGTCCCTATGCCAGATAACGCTTCCATCCCGTCCGCTTCACCCGTTGCCCGCGTCAAGCCCGGCCAGCGTTTCGCCTTCGACGGCGCGCACGGCTCCGCCGACGCGCTCGCCATCGCCCGTTATCTCGCCGACAACCGCCAGGACGTGCCGCTCCTCGCGGTGATCTGCGCGAACGCGGTCGACGCGCAGCGGCTGTCGCAGGAAATCCGCTACTTCTCGCCCGACGCGCGCGTGCGCCTGCTGCCCGACTGGGAAACGCTGCCGTACGACACGTTCTCGCCGCACCAGGACCTCGTGTCCGAGCGGCTGGCCACGCTGCACGACCTCGGCGAGGGCCGCTGCGACATCCTGCTCGTGCCCGCCACCACCGCGCTGTACCGGATGCCGCCCGCGTCGTTCATGGCCGCGTACACGTTCGCGTTCGCGCAGGGCGAGCGGCTCGACGAGGCAAAGCTGAAAGCGCAGCTCACGCTGGCCGGCTACGAGCACGTGAGCCAGGTCGTGCGCCCCGGCGAATACTGCGTGCGCGGCTCGCTGATCGACCTGTACCCGATGGGCTCGCCGCTGCCGTACCGGATCGACCTGTTCGACGACCAGGTCGATTCGATCCGCGCGTTCGATCCCGACACGCAGCGCAGCCTCTACCCGGTGCGCGACGTGCGCCTGCTGCCCGGCCGCGAGTTCCCGTTCGACGAAGCCGCGCGCACGGCCTTCCGCAGCCGCTGGCGCGAAACCTTCGAAGGCGACCCGAGCCGCGCGCCGATCTACAAGGACATCGGCAACGGCGTGCCGTCGGCCGGCATCGAGTATTACCTGCCGCTGTTCTTCGACGAGACGGCCACGCTGTTCCACTACCTGCCTCAGGACGCGCACCTCGTGTTCACCGGCGACCTCGAAGCGTCGATCCGCCGCTTCACGGCCGATACGAAGCAACGTCACGCGTTCCTCGCGCACGATCGCGAGCGACCGATCCTCGAACCGCAGCGACTGTTCCTGTCCGACGAGGATTTCTTCGCGTTCGCGAAGCCGTTCGCGCGCGTCGTGCTGCCCGCGCAGCCGGCCGGCGGCTGGGCGACCGCCCTGCCCGAGCTCACCGTCGACCGCCATGCGGACGATCCGCTCGCGTCGCTGCGCACGTTCGTCGAATCGTCGGGCAAGCGCGTGCTGCTGACGGTCGAATCGGCCGGCCGTCGGGAAACGATCCTGCAACTGCTCGCCGAACATCACCTGCGGCCGTCGTCGAACGACGATTTCGCGAGCTGGCTGGCGAGCGATGCGCGCTTCGCGCTCGGCGTCGCGCCGCTCGCGAACGGCTTCGCGGTGCCGGGCGAAGGCTATGCGATCGTCACCGAAACCGAGCTGTACGGCGCGCTCGGCCGCCGCGCGGGCCGCCGCCGGCAGGAACAGGCGAGCAACGTCGACGCGATGGTGCGCGACCTGTCCGAGCTGAAGGTCGGCGACCCGGTCGTCCACGCGCAGCACGGCATCGGCCGCTACATGGGCCTCGTGTCGATGGATCTCGGCGAAGGCGAGACCGAATTCCTGCATCTCGAATACTCGGGCGACAGCAAGCTCTACGTGCCCGTCGCGCAACTGCACGTGATCTCGCGCTACAGCGGCGCCGATCCCGACAGCGCGCCGCTGCACGCGCTCGGCTCCGGCCAGTGGGAGCGCGCGAAGCGCAAGGCCGCGCAGCAGATCCGCGACACGGCCGCCGAGCTGCTGAACCTGTACGCGCGCCGCGCGGCCCGTGAAGGCCACGCGTTCTCGCTCGACCCGCGCGACTACGTGAAATTCGCGGAAAGCTTCGGCTTCGAGGAAACGCCCGACCAGGCCGCGGCGATCGCGGCCGTGATCGGCGACATGACGAGCGGCAAGCCGATGGACCGCCTCGTGTGCGGCGACGTCGGCTTCGGCAAGACCGAGGTCGCGCTGCGCGCGGCGTTCATCGCGGTGCTGGGCGGCAAGCAGGTCGCGCTGCTGTCGCCGACCACGCTGCTCGCCGAGCAGCACACGCAGACCTTCGCGGACCGCTTCGCGGACTGGCCGGTGCGCATCGTCGAGCTGTCGCGCTTCAAGACCGCGAAGGAAGTGAACGCGGCGATCGCTCAGATCAACGAAGGCAGCGTCGACATCGTGATCGGTACGCACAAGCTACTGTCGTCGGACGTGCAGTTCAAGCGTCTCGGCCTCGTGATCATCGACGAGGAACACCGCTTCGGCGTGCGCCAGAAGGAAGCGCTGAAGGCGCTGCGCGCGGAAGTCGACGTGCTGACGCTCACCGCGACGCCGATCCCGCGTACGCTCGGGATGGCGCTCGAAGGGCTGCGCGATTTCTCGGTGATCGCGACCGCGCCGCAGAAGCGGCTCGCGATCAAGACCTTCGTGCGCCGCGAGGAAGAAAGCGTGATCCGCGAGGCGATGCTGCGCGAACTGAAGCGCGGCGGCCAGGTGTACTTCCTGCACAACGAAGTCGAGACGATCGAGAACCGCAAGGCGATGCTCGAGGCGCTCGTGCCCGAGGCGCGCATCGTGATCGCGCACGGCCAGATGCACGAGCGCGAACTCGAACGCGTGATGCGCGATTTCGTCGCGCAACGCGCGAACGTGCTGCTGTGCACGACCATCATCGAGACCGGCATCGACGTGCCGAGCGCGAACACGATCATCATGCACCGCGCGGACAAGTTCGGCCTCGCGCAGCTGCACCAGTTGCGCGGCCGGGTCGGCCGCTCGCACCACCAGGCCTACGCGTACCTGCTGGTGCACGATCCGCAGTCGCTGACCAAGCAGGCGCAGCGCCGGCTGGAAGCGATCCAGCAGATGGAGGAACTCGGCTCGGGCTTCTATCTCGCGATGCACGACCTGGAGATCCGCGGCACCGGCGAAGTGCTCGGCGACAAGCAGTCGGGCGAAATCCACGAGATCGGCTTCCAGCTCTATACGGACATGCTGAACGACGCGGTGAAGGCGCTGAAGAACGGCAAGGAGCCCGACCTCACCGCCCCGCTCGCCGCGACGACCGAAATCAACCTGCATGCGCCCGCGATCCTGCCGGCCGATTACTGCGCGGACGTGCAGGAGCGGCTGTCGCTGTACAAGCGGCTCGCGAACTGCGAGCACGGCGACGCGATCGACGGCATCCAGGAAGAGCTGATCGACCGTTTCGGCAAGCTGCCGCCGCAGGCGCACGCGCTCGTCGAGACGCACCGGCTGCGGATCGCCGCGAAGCCGCTCGGCATCGTGAAGATCGACGCGAGCGAGGTCGCGATCGGGCTGCAGTTCGAGCCGAATCCGCCGATCGACCCGATGCGGATCATCGAGATGGTGCAGAAGCATCGCCACATCAAGCTCGCGGGCCAGGACAAGCTGCGCATCGAGACGCGCTCGCCCGATCTCGCGATCCGCGTGTCGACGATCAAGGAAACGCTGCGCGCGCTCGGCCCGAAACAGGGGGCGGCCGTCGCGGCCCGCTGACGCAATCCTGACGGGCGCGACGTTGCTGCACCGCATCGCGCCCGACGAAGGCGGGCAGGCGCGTTTTTGAGTATGATTTCCCATTCATCAGACGGAGTTTTGCCATGTCCACTCTCGACGCGACGGCGCCGTCCGCCGCAACCGAAGGCGATGCATCGCTCGTCAGCCTGCCCTGGGTCAAGCAACTCGTGTCGATGGACACGACGAGCCGCGTGCCGAACCTCGGCCTGATCGAAACGGTACGCGACGCGCTCGCCGCGAAGGGCATCGCGTCGACGATCACGCACGATCCGCGTGAAGGCTGGGCGAACCTGTTTGCCACCGTGCCCGCGCACGACGGTTCGACGAACGGCGGCATCGTGCTGTCGGGCCACACCGACGTCGTGCCGGTCGACGGCCAGCAATGGGACAGCAACCCGTTCGCGCCGGAAATCCGCGACGGCCGCCTGTACGGCCGCGGCACCTGCGACATGAAGGGCTTCATCGGCGCGGCGCTCGCGCTGCTGCCCGAGATGCAGGCGACGAAGCTCGCGAAGCCGATCCATTTCGCGCTGTCCTACGACGAGGAAATCGGCTGCGCGGGCGCGCCGCTGATGATCGCCGATCTCGTGAAGCGCGGCGTGCAGCCGTCCGGCTGCATCGTCGGCGAGCCGACCAGCATGCGGCCGATCATCGCGCACAAGGGCATCAACGCGTACCGCTGCTGCGTGCGCGGCCACGCCGCACATTCGTCGCTGACGCCGAAGGGGCTCAACGCGATCGAGTATGCGGCGCGCCTGATCTGCCACATCCGCGACATCGCTGAGCGCTTCCGTGCCGAAGGCCCGTTCGACGAACTGTACGACGTGCCGTTCACCACCGCGCAGACGAGCACGATCCAGGGCGGCAACGCGATCAACACGGTGCCGGCCGAGTGCCGCTTCGACTTCGAATTCCGCAACCTGCCGACGCTCGATCCCGAGCAGATCTTCACGCGCATCGAAGCGTATGCGCAGGAAACGCTGCTGCCGCAGATGCTGCGCGAACATCCGAACGCCGCGATCGAATTCTCGAAGATCGCCGCGGCGCCCGGCCTCGACGCGACCGAGCAAGCCGCGATCACGCAGCTCGTGCGCGCGCTGACGGCCGACCAGGACAAGCGCAAGGTCGCGTACGGCACCGAGGCCGGGCTGTTCGCCCGCGCGGGCATTCCGAGCGTCGTGTGCGGGCCCGGCAACATCGAGCAGGCGCACAAGCCGAACGAATATGTCGAGCTCGCGCAGCTCGCCGGCTGCGAGCAGTTCCTGCGCAAGTTCATTCGCAGCATGTCGGTCGACCCGCACTGACTGCCTCCCGCCACGCCGGCCCGCGTGTGCGGGTCGGCCCACTCCGCCACCCGCCACGTCATGTCGACTGAACAACAGGGCACTGCCCATACGACGATCGACGGCGAGCCGATTCCGACGCTCGACGAAATCGCCGCGCAGCATTTCGCGCTGTCACCCTGGGTCGCGCGCACGCCCGTGTTCGAGCGCGCCGATCTGCCCTCCCTCGAAGGCACGCACGTCAACTTCAAGTTCGAGCTGTTGCAGGCGAGCGGCAGCTTCAAGGCGCGCGGCGCGTTCACGCACCTGCTCGCGCTCGACGAAGACCGCAAGAACGCGGGCGTCACCTGCGTATCGGCCGGCAATCATGCGGCAGCCGTCGCGTATGCGGCGATGCGGCTCGGCAGCAGCGCGAAGGTCGTGATGTTCCATACCGCGAGCCCGACGCGCATCGCGCAGTGCAAGCAGTACCGCGCGGAAGTCGTGCTGGCAGGCAGCGCGTCGCAGGCGTTCGATCTCGTGCGGCGCATCGAGGCCGAGGAAGGCCGCTTCTTCATTCATCCGTTCAACGGCTATCACACGATCCTCGGCACCGCGACGCTCGGCTACGAATGGGCGACGCAGACGCCGGACCTCGACGCGGTGATCGTGCCGATCGGCGGCGGCGGGCTCGCGGCCGGCATGGCGACCGCGCTGCGGCTCGCGAATCCGCGTGTGCACGTGTACGGCGTCGAGCCGGAAGGCGCCGACGCGATGAGCCGCAGCTTCGCGGCCAATCACACGATCAAGATGAGCGCGATGCAGACGATCGCCGATTCGCTGATGGCGCCGCATACCGAGGAATACAGCTACCAGCTGTGCCGGCGCCACCTCGACCGCATCGTCACCGTCTCCGACGACGCGCTGCGCGCCGCGATGCTGTTCCTCTTCTCGCACCTGAAACTGTCGGTCGAGCCGGCCTGCGCGGCCGCGCTCGCCGCGCTGCTCGGCCCGCTGCGCGAAACGCTGCAGGGCAAGCGCGTCGGCGTGCTGCTGTCGGGCACGAATACCGACCCCGCCACGCTCGGCATGCATCTCGCGCACGCGCAACTGCAGCACTGATCGCGCAGTGCGCCTGCGCCGGCCATCCTAGGGTTATCCCCAGATTATGTTGACAGCCCTGTTGATAACCCGCCGGACCCGCACGCAAGTGGTTGAGCGCGCAGCGTTTTGCACGCGCGAAGGTCGATCGTCACGAAATGGGCAGATGCGGCGGCTGGCCGCATGCGCGGCGGCGCTCGCGCTGCTCGCCGGTTGCGCGGCAGCGCCCTCGTCCATCTCGGGCGCGCAACCGGCATCCTGCACGCAACCGGGCGAAAGCCGCATGCTGCAGGCCGACCTGCTGTTCGGGCGCGACATCGCCGGGCGCGGCCCCGTCACCGATGCCGAACGCGCGGCATTCCTCGCCGATACGGTCACGCCGCGCTTTCCCGACGGCCTTACCTACTGGGACACGCACGGCCAGTGGCGCGACCGCTCGACCGGTGGCGTCACGCGCGAAGACAGCTTCGTGATCCGTATCATCGCCGACGATACGCCGGACACGCGCGCACAGCTCGCCGCGATCCGCCAAGCGTACGTCCAGCGATTTCACCAGCAATCGGTCGGTATGACCGTGATGCCGGCCTGCGCGTCGTTCTGATTCGACGTCTTTCGCTGCCGGTCGCGCACAAAAGAACGGGCGCCCGAAGGCGCCCGTCGCATGGCTGAAGCACAGCGTACCGCTTACTTGCTCTCGAACATGTCCATGATCTGCTGCTTCTCCTGCGGCGTGACGGGCGGCGGCGCCAGCCCGGCCGCGCCGGCCGAACCGAGGGCGTCGTTCGCGCTGATCGCGTTTTCCGCCGGGTTGATGTCGACGTTCGCGATGAAGCCGTTGCCCGGCGTGCGATCGGCGTAGTACAGCTCGCCGTCGATCGTCGTCAGGCCGTCCGGCATCGGCATCTGCTGCTCGGGCACGCCGTTCAGCGCGGTGCGCATGTAGTTCACCCAGATCGGCAGCGCGAGCTGCGCGCCGAATTCACGGCTGCCCAGGCTCTTCGGCTGGTCGAAGCCCATCCACGCGACCGCGACGAGCGACTGCTGGTAGCCGGCGAACCAGCCGTCCTTCGCATCGTTCGTCGTACCCGTCTTGCCCTGCAGGTCGTTGCGGCCCAGCGCGTTGGTGCCCGCGCCCGTGCCGGCCGTCGCGACCGAATGCAGCAGGCTGTTCATCACGTACGCGTTGCGGCCTTCGATCGTGCGCGGCGCCGTACCGCCCGCGACCACCGGCTGCGACTTCTGCAGCGGCTGGCCGCGTGCGTCGTCGACTTCGGCGATCAGGTACGGATCGACCTTGTAGCCGCCGTTCGCGAACACCGCGTAGCCGGTCGCGAGCTGCAGCGGCGTCACGAGGCCCGCGCCGAGCGCCATCGGCAGGTACGGCGGCGTCTTCGCCGGATCGAAACCGAAGCGCTGCGTCACGTACTGCTGCGCGTACTGCGTGCCGATCGACGCGAGGATCCGGATCGACACCAGGTTCTTCGAACGCTGCAGGCCGGTGCGCATCGTCATCGGGCCGTCCGGCTCGTCGTCGTCCTTCGGCTCCCACGCGGTGCCGCCCGGCACGCTCGGCGGGAAGTACAGCGGCGCGTCGTTGATCATCGTCGCCGGCCCGAGCCCCTTGTCGAGCGACGCCGAGTAGATGAACGGCTTGAACGACGAGCCCGGCTGCCGCCACGCCTGCGTCACGTGGTTGAACTTGCTCTTGTTGAAGTCGAAGCCGCCGACGAGCGAGCGGATCGCACCGTCCTGCGGCGCGATCGCGACGAGCGCGCCTTCGACCTGCGGCAGCTGCACCACCTGCCATCCCGTCTTGCCGTCCTTCAGCACGCGCACGACCGAGCCCGGCTTGATACGCAGCGCGTTGTTCGCACGGGCGCCCAGCGCGGCCGACACGAAACGCAGCCCGGCCGGGCCGATCGTCGTGGTCGCGCCGCCGACGAACTGCACCTCGACCGCGTTCGGCGATGCCGACAGCACGACCGCCGATTGCAGGTCGCCGTTGTCCGGGTGATCGGCGAGCGCATCGTCGATCGCCTCGTCGCGTTCGTCGCCGGCCGCGGGCAGGTTGATCGACGCTTCGGGGCCGCGATAGCCGTGACGGCGCTCGTAGTCGAGAATGCCGCGACGCACGGCCTGATACGCGGCTTCCTGGTCGGCCGAGTTGATCGTCGTCGTGACGGTCAGCCCGCGCGTGTAGGTTTCGTCCTTGTACTGCTGGTACATCATCTGCCGCACCATCTCGGCGACGTACTCGCCGTGCACCGCGTACTGGTTGCCCGGCGTGCGCACGTGGATCTCTTCCTTGATCGCCTCGTCGTACTGCGGCTGCGTGATGTAGCCGATGTCGAGCATGCGCTTCAGGATGTATTCCTGACGCACCTTCGCACGCTTCGGATTCACGACCGGGTTGTACGCGGACGGCGCCTTCGGCAGCCCCGCGAGCATCGCCGCTTCCGCGAGCGTGATGTCCTTCAGGTCCTTGCCGAAATACACGCGCGCCGCGGCCGCGAAGCCGTACGAACGCTGGCCGAGATAGATCTGGTTCATGTACAGCTCGAGGATCTGGTCCTTCGTCAGGGCCTTCTCGATCTTGTACGCGAGCAGCATTTCGTAGATCTTGCGCGTGTAGGTCTTCTCGCTCGACAGGAAGAAGTTGCGCGCCACCTGCATCGTGATCGTGCTCGCGCCCTGGCGCGCGCCGCCGTGCATCAGGTCGGCCACGCCCGCGCGCAGGATGCCGAGGAAATCGACGCCGCCGTGTTCGTAGAAGCGGTAGTCCTCGATCGCGAGCACGGCCTTCTTCATCACGTCGGGAATGTCCTGGAAGCGCACGAGGCTGCGGCGCTCCTCGCCGAACTCGCCGATCAGCACGTGATCGGCGGTAAACACACGCAGCGGCACCTTCGGCTGATAGTTGGTCAGCGCATCGAGCGACGGCAGTTGCGGCGCCATCACGACCAGCGCGTAGCCGACGATCAGCGCGCCGACGACCGCGAGCGTCGCGAACAGGCCGACGAACCACAGCGCGACGCGCGAACCGAACGTGCGCCGGCGCCCTCCGCCGCCGCTGCGCTGCTGCGCGCGGCGGCCGTCGTCGCGATCGTCGTCATCGGGGTAATAGGCTCCGGACGGCGAACGGCGCAGCGTGTAGTGGGGCTCGTTCCTGTCGGAAGAAGAAGGCGGTCGTTTGATAATTGGCATGTCGGAATGGCGGGCGTACGTGGCGCCCTCGGACGCATGCGGAAATGCAAGCGGATGAATCTGAGTGGGTGCATCGAGATGCGGCTGTCACGTCGACAGACCCCGTCGCGCGGCGATCCGTTCCCGCGACGTGACAGCGCATTTTAATGAAATCGACCGGGCGCCTTCGCGATTTTTTGTAAAAATTCCCCCAATGCCGTGATTTGCGGAACGTATTGTCGGCATCCTCGGCCTATGATGGACACGCGATACGGCACGCACGGGCGAATTTCTTTCAGTCGCGAAAGGTTTGCCGTCCTGATGCGCGAGCCGCTTGAACTCGCGCGTTTAAGCCGTATTTAAGTGAACCGGTGGTGTAATATCCGCCGGCTCACGCGGGCCGGAACCGGCTCGCGACGGGCATTGCCGCGGTCACGCGGCGCCTTTCAACCACGGAGGATTTCATGTCGCTTTTCGACTCTATTTCGCGCACGATCAAAGGCCTGCTGAACGATGCGGCCGATTCGGTACAGGATCCGTCGCGCGACGCACGGCAGATCGTGCGGGAGCTCGACGACAGCATCGGCCGTGCCGAGAATTCGCTGATCGAAATCGAGGCACAGGTCGCGACCCAGCGCAGCAAGCGCGATGCGGCCGACGACAAGGTCAGGAAGTACGAGGACGGCGCGAAGCGCGCGCTGCAGGGCGGAGACGAAGCGCTCGCGCGCGAGGCGCTCGCGGCCCAGTCGAACGCGGAAGCCGAGCGCGACGCGCTCGCGGCCGAGCTGACGACGCTCGAGCCGTCGGTCGAGAAGCTGAAGGGGCAGATCGCCGACATGCGCCAGCGCCGCAACGATCTGAACGCACGCTCGAACATCCTGCAGGCGAAACAGGAAATCGCGCAGGCGAAGGACGTCGCAGCCAGCGCGCTGGGCGGCATCGGCGGCAAGAACCTGTCCGAGGATTTTCAGAAGCTCGAGGACAAGGTCGCGCTGCAGAACGCGCGCTCGGACGCACGCCTCAATTCGGCCGACACGTCGAGCGGCAAGGCGCTCGACGACAAGCTCGCCGCGCTGAACAAGGGCCCGTCGGTGGAAGATCGCCTCGCCGCACTGAAGAAGCAGCTCGATACGCCCGCGCAGTAACCCGCCGCGGGCCACCGCGCCGCGCCCCGGCCCGGGCGCGCGGCGCGAACCGATCGTCAGGAGACGGGCGCGTGCGCCCGGTTCGACCATGAAGAAATCTCTCGCCGCACTCGGCCTCTCGCTGATGTTGCTGTCGTCCGCCGCGTTTGCGGTCCCGTCGCTGCAGCAGGTCGAGCAATCGATCGCGCAGCGCAACTGGCAGCAAGCCGACACGCAGCTGTCGCAAGTCATCGACGCCCATCCGAACAACGCGCACGCGCGCTACCTGTATGCGCAGGTGCTGGACCGCGAAGGCCGCGCGTCCGACGCGCTCGCGCAACTGCAGCGCGCCAAATCGCTCGATCCGCAACTGAAGTTCACCGACGCGTCGCGCTTCGCGCAAACGGAGTCGCGCATTCGCGCCGACGCCGCGCGCGTGAGCGGCAATCCGCCGTCGGCCACGCAGGCCGGCACGCTGCAGCCGGGGCTCGCCCCCGCCGTCGCGCCGGCCGAAAAACACGGCCCGTCGACCGGCATGTGGATCGGCCTCGGGCTGATCGTCGCCGTGATCGCGCTGGTGCTGCGCTGGACACTGCGGCGCGCGCGCACGGCCGACAACGGCCGCGCCGACGACGAGCGCCGCACGCAGCTCAAGCGTGCGACCGACGTGCTGAACGACATCCGGCCGCTCAAGCTCGATGCGAAGCTGTCGACGGCGCCCGGCGCCGCGGCGCTGACCGGCGAACTCGAAGCGATCGAGAGCGACGCGCGCACGCTCGTCGAGACGCTGTCGAACGGCAAGAATCCGGTGCCGCCGTATCGCGTCGACGAGCTCGAACAGCGCCACGCGAGCGTGAAGGCGCGCGTCGAAGGCCGCCCCGACCCGGCCGCGCAGCCCGCGGCGCCGGTGAACGGCAGCGGCTCCGTGTACGCGCAGGAAGCCGATCGCATGACCGGTGCGCAAGGCCAGCCGTATCAGCAACAGCCCTACCCGCCGCAACAGCCCTATCCGCAACAGCAGCCGCCCGTCGTGATCCAGCAAGGCGGCGGTTTCGGCGGCGGCATGGGCGGGCTCCTGACCGGCGTGCTGCTCGGCGAAGCGATGTCGGGCGGCCGCGAACGCGTAGTCGAACGCGACGTGATCGTCGACGGCGATCACCGCCGACAGGAAGCCGACCCGGGCTTCGACCTCGGCCGCGGCGACGATTCGAACTGGAGCGACGGCAGCGGCGGCGGCGGGATGGACCTCGGCAGCAACGACGACGGCTGGACCGACGACAACACCTGAGCGAGTACCCGCGCACCGGGCGCCGACCTGCCTGTCGACGCCCGGCCTCCCCCGCCACGCCCGCCTGCATGACCGGCCGCGCCCGACGCGCGGATTTGTCAATCATTTCAAGATGGACTACCGGCAATGGGGCACGTTCGCTATCATGCGGCCATCGGCGTGCCACCGACCTCATTCGACGCAAAGCAATCCTGCGCGTCGCGGCACGCCTCCCTCGCCCCAACCAGGAGAAAGCCGCTCATGAGCATCATCAAGGAATTCAAGGAGTTCGCCGTCAAGGGCAACGTGATGGATCTCGCCGTCGGCGTGATCATCGGCGGCGCGTTCTCGAAGATCGTCGACTCGGTCGTGAAAGACCTCATCATGCCGGTCATCGGTGTGCTGACCGGCGGTCTGGATTTCTCGAACAAGTTCGTTCTGCTCGGCACCATCCCCCCGTCGTTCAAGGGTAATCCCGATTCGTTCAAGGACCTGCAGGCCGCGGGCGTCGCCGCATTCGGCTACGGCTCGTTCATCACGGTGGCGATCAATTTCGTGATCCTTGCGTTCATCATTTTCCTGATGGTGAAATTCATCAACAAGCTGCGCAAGCCGGAAGAAGCCGCGCCGGCTGCGACGCCGGAAGACGTCGTGCTGCTGCGCGAGATCCGCGATTCGCTCAAGCAGCGCTGAGCGCCTCACGCGCCGCCCGCCAGGCCCGCCCCGTGCGGGCCTTTTTATTGCGCGCGCGATGCACCGCCGCATGCGGCGTATCTCACTTTTTTGTGACGAGCGAATGCACGCGCGGGGAAAGCAGGTCTATGATGGAGACTAAACGACAGTACGGGCGCCAAGACGCTGGCTGTGTCGATCATGGCGAGCAGGTCGACGGGAGACATTGATCGTCGTACTGCACGAATGCAGCATTTTCGTGTGCTATAAAGGATCGACATGCGGCGTACATAGCCGGGAGTGGGTCGCATGAAAGTGCCGCATTTCTTGCAATTGTTTTTGAGGCGAGTGTTTATGTCCTTCCCGAAAAAACGTCGGCGTGCGCCGCAGGATGGCCAGGAGTCGTTCCTCGCGGTCTTGCGCCACTCGAAACCGTTTGCCCAGCTCGACACCAAGATTGCCCGCGCCCGCGCGCAGGACGAACCCGTCCTCTATGCGCACGTGCTGCCCGGCCTCGACGTGCTCCTGTGCAGCGTGCGCGGCGCGCAGCCGCCGTATCCGGCCATCGCCGAGCTGCGCAAGCGCTGCATCGAATCGATCGCCAACGCGCTCGAGCAGCCGCTCGACGGCCTCGAGAACGGCGGATACTGGTACGAAGCGAACGGCTTCGGCTTCCTCGTCTTCGCCAGCCGTGCGCGTGCGCGCATCCTGCCCGAGTTTGGTGCAGGCACGAAGGCGAGCCTGCGTGGCGGCCTCGGCCGCCAGAACGCGGGCGACACGACACCCCGCTCGCTCGGCTGATCCGCCAGTCATTCGATGGGCCGCCTCCGCGCGGCCCATCTGCCATTCACATGCCCCGCTTGCCCGTCACGACACCTGCTGACGGCCGTTGTTCGGCCGCACGATGTCGATGAACGCGGCGAAATCGGCGCCGGCGAGCCCCTGCGCGGCGCCCAGCCTCAGCACCTGCTGCACGGTGGCCGACACGGGCATCACCGCGCCCGTGTCGCGCGCGGCGTCGGCAATGGCATCGACATCCTTCTGAAATGTACTCAGCGCGCCGATCGGTGGATGGCCGCCCGACGTCATGCGCGGCACGAACGTCTGCAGCAGCACCGAATCGGCCCAGCCGCCGGCCAGCGCCTCGGCCAGGCGCGCGGCGTCGATGCCGCTCGCCTGCGCGAGACCGACCGCCTCGGCAATCGCGGTGACCGTCGCGGTGACGATCGCCTGGTTGCACAGCTTCGCCGTCTGGCCCGCGCCCGCGTCGCCCATGTGCGTGATGCGCGACGCATACGTGTCGATCAGCGAGCGCACCGCGTCGAGATCGGCCGCGCGGCCGCCGGCCATCACCGCGAGCGTGCCGGCCTGCGCGCCCGGCACGCCGCCGGACACCGGCGCGTCGACCCAGCCGACGCCGAGCGCGGCCGCGCGCGCCGCGTAGTCGCGCGTGGCGGCGGGCGGAATGCTCGAATGATCGACGATGCGCTGCAGGCGGCGCGTGCTCGCGTCCCCGGAAAGCAGCCCGTGCTCACCGAACACGACGTCGCCGACCGCACGACCGTCGAGCACGCACACGAACACCGTATCGACGCGCTCGGCCAGCTCGCGCGGCGTGCCGACCACCTGCGCGCCGTCCTTCACCAGCGCCTCGGCCTTGTCGCGTGAGCGATTCCATACGCTGACGCGATGCCCGGCCGCCAGCAAATGCCGAATCATCGGCGCGCCCATCAATCCCGGTCCGCAAAATCCGACTTCCACGATGTTCCTCGTCTCCGATATGGGTTGCACTTGCCGCCCATCATACCTATCACTCAAGAAGCCGGGCACGCACGGCGCCGTAGCGGAATCGTAGTGGGACCGCGGCTTGCACCGGCAATACAGACCGATATCCCAGGGAGGCATCATGAGCGACCACGTGTACAAGTTGATCGAACTGACCGGTTCGTCGCGGCAATCGAGCGACGACGCGATTCGCAACGCGATCTCGAAAGCCGGCAAGACGCTGCACAACCTGCACTGGTTCCAGGTGACCGAAACGCGCGGCCACATCGAAGGCGATCAGGTCGTGCACTGGCAGGTCACGCTGAAGGTCGGCATGCGCATCGACGACTGA
>NZ_JACFYV010000088.1:0-23922 GCF_016759955.1 Burkholderia sp. KCJ3K979 | reverse complement strand
CGCGTGGGAGCTGTGGCTCGCGCCGCTGCGCCCGGGCGGCTCCGCGCTGATGCTCAAGGCCGTGCCGCTCGCGCTCGCGCTGCCCGGCGTCTGGCGGCGTAACATCTATACGATGCAGTGGGCGAGCATGCTGATCCTCGTCTATCTCGCCGAAGGCATCGTGCGCGGCATGTCCGATCGCGGGCTGTCCGCGACGCTCGGCTGGTGCGAGACCGCGCTTGCCGTTGGCTTCTTCGTGGCGGCGCTGGCTTACGTCGCGCCGTTCAAGCGCGCGGCGAAAAAACCGCGCGCCACGTCCTGACCCTTACGCGACAAGGTGATGATGTCCTCCGAAGCTTTCGTTTCCGCGTGCCGCGACGCGATCGGCGCCGATCACGTCCTGACCGATCCGCACGATACCGAACCGTTCCTGACCGACTGGCGCCGCCGCTACAAGGGCGCGGCGTGCGCGGTGCTGAGGCCCGCGAACACGGCCGAAGTCGCCGCGCTCGTGAAGCTCGCCAACGCGCACGGCGTCGCGCTCGTGCCGCAGGGCGGCAACACGGGCCTCGCCGGCGGCGCGACGCCCGATGCGAGCGGCAGCCAGGCCGTGCTGAGCCTGGCGCGCCTGAACCG
The DNA here is from genome assembly GCF_016759955.1 of Burkholderia sp. KCJ3K979. Lineage (NCBI taxonomy): Bacteria > Pseudomonadati > Pseudomonadota > Betaproteobacteria > Burkholderiales > Burkholderiaceae > Burkholderia > Burkholderia sp. KCJ3K979. The sequence goes on along the minus strand of NZ_JACFYV010000088.1, from coordinate 23,307 downwards.
CGTGCGCGCGCTCGATCCGCACAACAACACGATCACCGTCGAAGCCGGCGTGATCCTCGCCGACGTGCAGGCGCGCGCTCGCGAAGGCGGCCGGCTGTTCGCGCTGAGCCTCGCGGCGGAAGGCAGCTGCACGATCGGCGGCAACCTGTCGACCAATGCGGGCGGCACCGCGGTGCTGCGCTACGGCAACGCGCGCGAGCTGTGCCTCGGGCTCGAGGTCGTGACGCCGCAGGGCGAGATCTGGGACGGGCTGCGCGGACTGCGCAAGGACAACACCGGCTACGACCTGCGCGACCTGTTCATCGGCGCCGAAGGCACGCTCGGGATCATCACGGCGGCCGTGATGAAGCTGCATCCGCTGCCGGCCGCGCAGGTCACGGCGCTGGCCGCACTCGAATCGCCGCACGCGGCGCTCGATTTCCTCGCGCTCGCGCAGCGCGCGGCCGGGCCGCTGCTGACCGGCTTCGAGCTGATGTCGGATTTCTGCATGCAGCTGGTCGGCAAGCACTATCCGCAACTGCGCTACCCGTTCGCGCAGACGCATGCGCAAACGGTGCTGCTGGAGCTGTCCGACAACGAAAGCGAAGCGCATGCGCGCGCGCTGTTCGAGAAGCTGATGGAAGACGCGTTCGAGGCCGGGCTCGTGGTCGACGCGGTGGTCGCGGAAAGCCTCGCGCAATCGCGCGCGTTCTGGGACCTGCGCGAGCACATCCCGCTCGCGCAGGCCGACGAAGGGCTCAACATCAAGCACGACATCGCGGTGCCGATCTCGTCGATCGCACGCTTCATCGACGAGACCGACGCGGCGATCCAGCAGGCCGCGCCGGGCGCGCGCATGGTCACGTTCGGCCACCTCGGCGACGGCAACCTGCACTACAACGTACAGACGCCCGAAGGCGGCGATCCGAAGGCGTTCCTCGCGGAATTCCAGAAGCCGATCAACCGGATCGTCTACGACAACGTGCATCGCCATCACGGCACGATCAGCGCGGAGCACGGCATCGGCCAACTGAAGATCGACGACGCGCAACGCTACAAGTCGCCGGTCGAAACCACGCTGATGCGCACGCTGAAGACCGCGCTCGACCCGCGCGGCCTGATGAATCCCGGCAAGGTCCTGCGCTGACGCCGCCTACTCAGGAGCCAAGCCCGTGAAAGTCCGCGTCTTGTCCGACCTGCATCTTGAAAACAACCTGCCCGACGCGATCCCGCATGCCGACGCGGATCTCGTCGTGCTGGCCGGCGACATCCACAATCACGCGGAAGGCCTGCGCTGGGCCGCCGAGACGTTCGACCCCGCAGTGCCGGTGGTCTACGTGCCGGGCAACCACGAGTACTACGACGGGGAATTCGGCGCGCTGGAGACGGCGATGCGCGACGCGGCGCATGCGCTCGACAACGTGCATTACCTGAACAACGGCGTCTACGTCGATCCCGCCCAACGTTTTCGCGTACTGGGCACGACGCTCTGGGCCGATTTTTCGCTGTTCGGCCGGGACGAAGCCAGCGTCGCGCGTGCGATCGACGCCGCGCTGCGGGTGATGCTCGATTTCAAGGGACTGATCCAGGTGACGTGGCCGCACGATGCGGCCCTGCATGCGGCAGCGGACGTGTCGGAACGGGATTTCGCGCCGGCCGACGCGATCGCGCTGCACCGGCGCGGCCGCGCATGGCTGGAAACACAACTGGCGGCGCCGTTCGCGGGCACGACGATCGTCGTCACCCATCATGCGCCGCACCGGCGCTCGCTGGCGGAACGCTATGCGGAGGATCTGGCGTCGGCGGGGTTCGTCACGGACATGGCGGAACTGGTGCGGCCGCCGGTGGATCTGTGGCTGCACGGCCACACGCATACGTCATTCGACTACGTGGCGGACGGCGGCACGCGCGTGGTGTGCAATCCGCGCGGCTACCTTCACCGGCGCACCGGCGAATGGGAAAACCCCGCGTTCGCGTGGGACAAGGTCGTCGAGCTCGGCTGAGCGCCGGCCCGGGCGGCCGCGTAGCGCGGCGTTGCCCGTCTGAAACGTGACGGCGGGATCAGCGGCCGGGGCGGCGCGGCTCGCGCACGCGGACCGGCACGGGCTTCATCTGCGCCTTCGCCTTCATCGCACGCAGCAGGTCGCGGGTCGCCGCCGCGGCGGCAGCCGCGCCCAGCAGGACGCCAAGGCCGATCATCAGGTGCGTATCCATCGCTACTCCGGTGTGGTGTATCTCGTTAATTCCAACAGTATCAAACTGTCTGACACACGTTCGTAAAAAAATGTTGCGTGAAGGACAAATCTCGTCAGATGGCGCCCGACCGCGCGGTCATGTCGCACGCGTGTACTGTTCGAGCGCCGCTTCGTCGGCTTCGAGCGTGAGCGGCAGCTCTTCGCGCAGGAAATCGACCCAGGTCCGGATTTTCGCGTCGAGGTACTGGCGCGACGGATACAGCGCATAGATGTTCATCACGTGCGACCGGTACTCCGGCATCACGCGCACGATGTGCCCGCTGCGCAGCCAGCCGATCGCCGAATAGAGCGGCAGCCCGCCGACCCCCATCCCCTCCCGCACGGCCACCGCGAGCGCCTCCGCGACGTTCACGCGGAACGGCGGCGCCGTGATCGGCACGACCTCGTCGCCGTTCGGCCCCGCCAGCGCCCATTCGTCGAAGTGAAAGCCCGGCGCGACCATCCCGAGGCACACATGCTGCGCGAGATCGGCCGGCCGCTGCGGCACGCCGTGCGACTCGACATAGCCCGGCGATGCGCACACGACGCTGTAGCTCTCGCCGAGCCGCTGCGACACGAGCCCCGAATCGGGCAGATCGCGGCCGACGACGATCGCGACGTCGTACCCCTCGTCGAGCAGGTCGGGCATCCGCTGCGCGAGCGTCAGCTCGACGTGCACGTCCGGATAGCGCTCGCGATAGCGCGCGATGGCCGGCACCAGATAGTGCTGGCCGAGGCTCGTGAAGCAATGGACCTTCAGCTTGCCGGACGGACGCGCGTGCGCGTCGCCCGCCTCGGCTTCGGCCTGGTCGACGTAAGCGAGGATCTGTTCGCAGCGCTGCAGATAGCGCTCGCCCGCTTCGGTCAGCGCGATCCGGCGCGTCGTGCGGTTCAGGAGACGCGTGCGCAGGTGGGCCTCGAGATCCGAGACCGCGCGCGACGCGTAGGCGGTGGTCGAATTCATCTGCTGGGCGGCCGCGGTAAAGCTTCCCGCGTCCACCACGCGGACGAATACCCGCATGTTTTGTAGCGTATCCATCCCATTACCCGTTTGAATCCGGAGGGATTGTTGCACAGGGTCCAACAAATATTATCTCAGGATTCGTAAAAATGACTTGCACCGTTGTCCGTTTATTCAGGAATCACTGAAAAATATAATCGCCTCCGACTCATCTATATCCGAAAGGGAGAAAATCGTGCAGTCTCCGGCGACAAAAGGGACGCTCGCACTGGCGGTTCTTGCAGTCTCATTAATAATGGCCGGTTGCGCGAGCATGGGCGACAACAAAACCCAGTCCACTCGCATCGAAGCGAACGCACTCGACGCCGGCGCGGCCATCCGCGCGGCCGACCGAGACGCGGGCTGGCCCGCCGCCGACTGGTGGCGCGCGTACCGCGATCCCCAGCTCGATGCATGGATCGCCGCCGCCCAGGCCGGCAACCCGACCCTCGCGGCCGCCGAGGCCCGTGTGCGCGAAGCGCAGGCGATGGCGCGCGTCGCCCGCTCGGCCGAACTGCCGCAGATCAACGGCAACCTGTCGCTGATGCGCCAGCACTGGCCGGACAACGTGTACTACGGCCCGGGGCCGCTCGCGAACGCCGACACCTGGAACAATACCGGCTCGCTCGGCCTGTCGTACCACCTCGATCTGTGGGGCAAGGACAAGAACGCGACCGAGCGGGCGCTCGACACCGCGCATGCGACCGCCGCCGACGCGCGCGCGGCGAAGCTCGAACTCGAAGTCAACGTGGTGCGCGCGTATGTCGGCATGTCGATGAACTACGCGCTGCTGGACCTCGCGCACGAGACGTTCGAACGCCAGCGCTCGCTCGCCGATCTCGCGCGCAAGCGGCTGCAGGCCGGCCTCGGCACGCAGCTCGACGTGAGCCAGGCGGAATCGACGCTGCCGGACTACGAGCGCCAGATCGACAGCTACGAAGAGGCGATCCAGCTCGCGCGCCACCAGCTCGCCGCACTGGCCGGCAAGGGCCCCGGCGCCGGCGACACCATCAAGCGGCCGCAGCTTGCGCTCGATGCGCCGGCCGGCCTGCCGTCGGCGATGCCGGCCGACCTGCTCGGCCGCCGCCCCGACGTCGTCGCGGCGCGCTGGACGGTCGACGCGCAGGCGCGCGGCATCGACGTCGCGAAGGCGTCGTTCTACCCGAACATCGACCTGCTCGCGACGGTCGGCGGCTTCGGCGTGACCGCGCCGTTCACCGACTTCCTGCGCGCGATGAACGGCGGCTGGACGGCCGGCCCCGCGCTGTCGCTGCCGATCTTCGAAGGCGGTCGGCTGCGGGCGCAGCTCGGCGCCGCGAACGCCGGCTACGACCAGGCGGTCGAGCGCTACAACCAGACGATCGTCGGCGCGCTCAAGGACATCGCCGACCAGGTCGTGCGAATCCGCTCGCTCGATACGCAGAAGAAGGACGCCGCGCGCTCGGTGGCGGCCAACAATCGCAGCTATCAACTGTCGCGCGAAGGCTTCCGCCGCGGGCTGACCGATTACGTGAACGTGCTGGTCGCGCAACAGCAACTGCTGCGCGCGCAGGAGACGGCCGCCCGCATCGACGCGGAACGCCTCGCCGCGCACGCGCAGCTGATGGCCGCGCTCGGAGGTGGAGTCGAGACGGGCAGCGACGTGCCGAAGGACGAAGCTGCCGCCGCGGTTGCCGCGCCCGCCGCCGCATCGGGCACGAAGCCCGCGGCAGCCGTCGCCCGGCCCGCGGAAGTCGCTACCACCGGCGCGTCCGGCGTGCCGGCCGCACGGTAACGCGGAGCGTCGCCATGTCAGCCTCCTCCCCCGCTTCAACGCCCGCCGGCGGCCCGTTCGCGGCCTGGTATGCCGCATTCGGCGACTGGGCCCGCACCGACGGCGCCGCGTGGCTCTATCTGTTCAAGGCGCTGCTCGCCGCGTTCATCGCGACCGGCGTGTCGATGCGGCTCGACCTGCCCGCGCCGAAAACGGCGATGACGACGGTGTTCATCGTGATGCAGCCGCAAAGCGGCGCGGTGCTCGCGAAAAGCTTCTATCGCGTCGCCGGCACGATCTTCGGATTGATCGCGACGCTCACCTTCGTCGGGCTGTTCCCGCAGCAGCCGCAGCTGTTCCTGCTGGCGGTCGCGCTGTGGGTCGCCCTGTGCACGGCCGGCGCCGCGCGCAACCGCAACTTCCGCAGCTACGGCTTCCTGCTGGCCGGCTACACGACCGCGCTGATCGGGCTGCCCGCGTCGCAACACCCGGACGGTGCGTTCATGAGCGCGATGACGCGCGTGGCCGAAATCATGGTCGGGATCGTGTCGGCCGGCGTGGTCAGCGCCCTCGTGTTTCCGCGGACCACCGGCGAGCAGATGCGCACGACGGTACGCAAGCGCTTCGGCAGCTTCGTCGACTACGTCGCGGCGGCGCTGTCGGGCCAGCTCGACCGCGCGCATATCGAAACCATTCACACGCGCTTCGTCGCCGACGTGGTCGGGTTCGAGGCCGCGCGCAGCATGGCCGTGTTCGAGGACCCGGACACGCGGATGCGCAGCGGCCGCCTTGCGCGGCTGAACAGCGAGTTCATGAGCGCGTCGAGCCGCTTCCATGCGCTGCACCAGTTGATGAACCGGCTGCATGCGGCCGGCGCGCAGGCCGCGATCGACGCGATCGAGCCGTACTTTCGCGAGATCGCCCCGCTGCTGCTGACGCCGGCCGGCGAACCGGTGCGCACGTCGGCCGATGCCGGCCACGCGGCCACGCAACTGCTCGCGTGGCGCGACGCGCTGCCGCGCCGCATCCGCGCGACGCGCGCGGCGCTCGAAACGCAGCCGGACTTTCCGCTGCTCGACTTCGATACGGCCGCCGAACTGCTGTACCGCTTCATCACCGACCTGCACGAATACGCGGCCACCTACGCGTCGCTGTCGAGCGCGACGCACGAACGCGAACGCTGGATCGAGCGCTACGAGCCGCGCACCAATGCAACGGCGATGGTGATCGCGGCGATTCGCACCGCGACCGTGATCCTCGTGCTCGGCTGGTTCTGGATCGAGACCGCGTGGCCGAGCGGCGTGACGATGACACTGACGGCGGCGGCCACCTGCGCGCTCGCGTCGTCGACGCCGCGCCCCACCGCGATGTCCGCGCAGATGGGCATGGGCACGGCGCTCGCCGTCTGCACGGGCTTCCTGCTGACGTTCGGCATCTATCCGCACATCGACGGCTTCCCGCTGCTGTGCGTCGCGCTGGCGCCGCTGCTCGCGATCGGCATCTTCATGACGCTGAAGCCGAAGCTCGCCGGCTACGGGATGGGCTACCTGATCTTCTTCAGCTTCCTCGCCGGCCCGGACAACATCACGCACTACGATCCGACCAGCTTCATGAACGATTCGCTCGCGCTCGTGCTGGCGATGCTGGCGTCGGCGATCGCGTTCGCGGTGCTGTTCCCGCCGACCGCGCCGTGGCACAAGAAGCGGCTGTTCGCGGACTTGCGCCACCAGGCCGTCGCGGCCGGCCACGCGCGGCTCGCGGGGTTGCGCACGCGCTTCGAAAGCGGCGCGCGCGACCTGATGTACCAGGCGCACACGCTGTCGGCCGACCAGCCCGACGTGCAGCGCGACGCGCTGCGCTGGATGTTCGCGGTGCTCGAAACCGGCAACGCGACGATCGACCTGCGTCACGAGCTCGCGACGCTGCCGGCCGACCCGCGCTATGCGCCGGCGATGCCGTGGCGGCGCGCGATCGACACGATGCGCACCGCGCTGTCGGCATTGTTCACCCGGCCGAGCGCCGCGCGTTTCGACGCGACGCTCGCCGCGACCAATGCGGCGATCGACGCGACCCGGCAAACGCTCGATGCGGTCGAGCCGTCGCGCGACGAGCGCCACCGGCTGCAGCGCATCCTGAGCCACCTGCATTTCGTGCGGACCGCGCTGCTCGACCCGGAATCGCCGCTCGAGCCGCTCAACCGCAACCGCCCCGTGCATCCCCAACCAGGAGCCTCGTCATGATGCCGCGTGAAATCGCCATTCTCGATGCCTACATGCCGACGGTGGTGCTGATGTTCGTCCTCGGCGCGATCGCGACCTGGGCTGTCGACCGCCTGCTCGCCTATACGGGCCTCTACCGTCTCGTCTGGCACCCGTCGCTGTTCCGGGCCTGCCTTCTCGTCTGCATTTGCGGCGGACTGAGTCTTGCCGTTTACCGTTGATTCCGAACCATCATGATTCTCAGAAAACTCTTCGGCTTCGTCGCGACCGCCGTCATCCTTCTCGTCGCGATCCTGATCGGGCGCTCGCTGTGGGTGCACTACATGGATGATCCGTGGACGCGCGACGGGCGCGTGCGCGCCGAGATCGTCAACGTCGCGCCGGACGTGTCGGGCGCGATCGTCGAGCTGCCCGTGCATGACAACCAGCTCGTGAAGAAAGGCGACCTGATCATGCAGATCGACCCGTCGCACTACCAGATCGCGGTCGAGCAGGCGCAGGCGGCGGTGGCCGCCCGCCGCGCGGAACTGCAGATGCGCCGCGACGACGCGGCCCGCCGTGCGGACCTCGATGCGCTCGTCGTGTCGAAGGAAAACCGCGAGAACGCCGCGCACAGCGCGTCGAGCGCCGACGCGCAGTACCAGCAGGCGCTCGCCGCGCTCGACGCCGCGAAGCTCAACCTCGAGCGCACGCGCGTCGTCGCGCCGGTCGACGGCTACATCACGAACCTGCAGACCTTCAAGGGCAACTATGCGGTGGCCGGCCAGGCGAAGCTCGCGATCGTCGACAGCCACTCGTTCTGGGTCTACGGCTACTTCGAGGAAACCAAGCTGCCGCGCGTGAAGATCGGCGCGCCGGCCGAAATGCGGCTGATGAGCGGCGGCGTGATGAAGGGCCACGTGGAAAGCATCTCGCGCGGTATCTACGATCGCGACAACCCGCAAAGCCGCGACCTCGTCGCCGACGTGAACCCGACCTTCAACTGGGTGCGCCTCGCGCAGCGCGTGCCGGTGCGCATCAAGATCGACGAAGTGCCGGCCGACGTAGTGCTGTCGGCGGGCACGACCTGCACGGTCATCATCGATCCCGACAAGCAGAAGAAGTCGTAATCGCCGCGGCGTGCCGCACGCTCAGTGCGCGATGCGGAAACGCCCGACCAGCGCCTTCAATGCCTGAGCCTGCTCGTCGAGCGCGTTCGCGGCAGCCGCCGCCTGCTCGACGAGCGCCGCGTTCTGCTGGGTGCCGGCATCCATCTGCGTGACCGCGCGGCCGATCTCGTCGATCCCCGCGCTCTGCTCGTCCGACGCCGCCGAAATCTCGCCGATGATGTCGGTCACGCGCTTGACCGCGCGCACCACGTCGCCCATCGTACGGCCCGCGTCGTGCGCGAGCGCCGCGCCGTTGGCCACGCGCTCGACCGACGCGCCGATCAGCTCCCGAATCTCCTTGGCCGCGGTCGCCGAGCGCTGCGCGAGTAGCCGCACCTCGCCGGCGACCACCGAGAAGCCGCGCCCCTGCTCGCCGGCGCGCGCGGCCTCGACCGCCGCGTTCAACGCGAGAATGTTGGTCTGGAACGCGATCCCCTCAATCGTGCCGATGATGTCGCGAATGTTCTTCGCGCTGTCGTCGATCTCGCTCATCGTCGCGACCACGCGGCCGACGACTTCCCCGCCCGTCTCCGCAACCGCCGACGCATTGGCCGCGAGCGTGCTCGCCTGCCGCGCGTTCTCGGCGTTCTGCCGCACGGTCGACGTGAGTTGCTCCATGCTGGCGGCGGTGCGCTCGAGCGCGACGGCCTGCTGCTCGGTGCGCCGCGACAGGTCGAGGTTGCCGGTCGAGATTTCGCCGGACGCGGCCGCGATGGCCTCGGCGCTCACCGCGATCTCGCCCACGGTGGCCGCGAGCCCCGTCTGCATCTCGGCCAGCGCGCGCACCATGCTGTCGCGGTCGTGGCGGGCGAGCGTGATCGGCCGCGTCAGGTCGCCGCGCGCGATATCCGCGGCAATCTCCTTCGCGAGCGCGGGCTCGCCGCCGAGCTGCGACGCGAGGCGCCGCACGACGCGCTCGGCGATCGCGACGGCCAGCACGATCAGTGCGGCCGTCATCGCCGCGATCATCGCGAACGACGACGAAAAAATGGTGGCGGACGCATCGAGTGTCGCCTTCGACTTCTCGCCGCGCGTCTTCACGAGTTCGGCGACGAGTTTTTCGAGCTTGCCGGTTTCGACCAGCAGCGACACGTCCTGCGTGCCGACCTGCCAGTTCATCTGCGACAGGTCGAGCGGCTGGGCGCGCACCAGCGTGACGAAATCGCGCAGATGCGTGCTCCACGTGCCGACCGCCGTCGAGAAGGCGCGCAGCCGCGCCGAATCGCCGGCATCGGCCGGATCGGCATAGCGCTGCAGCGTACCGAGCGCCTGGCCGATCGACGCGAGCCCCGCGCTCACCTCGGCGCCGAGCTCGTCGCGCTCCTTCGCGGTGGTCGCGGTCAGCAGCATTTTCTGCGCGCGGCTCGCGCGCAACACCTCGGCTCGCACCTCCGCCGCCGCGCGGCTCGCGACGTGGCCCTGCTCGTAGACCGACGCGATCGACGCGTTCAGCCGGCTGATCTGCCACAGCGAGAACACGCCGATCGCGAGCGTGCCGACCAGCAGGATCGCGAACGCGGCGCGCAACGTCGCCTTGACGGTCCACGGCCGGCGCGTACGACGCGCCGCGCGCGTGCGCCGAGCGGCGCGGCCGACGGCAACGGCGGGTGCGGCGGCGGCCGCACCGGGCTGTGGATGCAAAGATGCTGCTTTCATCGAACTATCCCCGTATGGATCACGCTGCCGGAAAGGTCGGTCCCGGCGGTCCCGCGATGGCAGGCCATGCCGCGCGTCCTGCGCCCGCCCGGCGGGTAGCCGGTGCGGGGCGCGGCGCGCCTGTTGTCATTGGGTCGTTCTACGGCCGCCACCGCCGTTTCTTGAGTCCGGAAAAACACGCACCGGGCCCCGGCGCGGCCCGGCTGAAGGACGGACGCGCCGCCAGCGTTATACCCGTCCAAAAAAGGACGCACCGACCGATCCGTCACACGAATGTCCGATTCGCGATAAAACTTGGCCTGACATTCTCGATACGCCACATTACACTTCTTTGACGCATCAACGAATCGACAACGCGCCGATCCCCAACAGAGCGCGCCAGCCACCTCAACTCGTTCAGCTCACATGGAAACCAGCCTCGACTCCGGAGCCGCCGGCGCAGCCGCCGCCCAGCCGTCCGCACCGCCCGTCGCCCGCACCATCTACCCGGTGCTCGGCGCGATCAGCTTCTCGCACATGCTCAACGACATGATCCAGTCGTTGATCCTCGCGATCTATCCGATGCTCAAGAGCCAGTTCGCGCTGTCGTTCGCGCAGATCGGCCTGATCACGCTCACTTACCAGATCACCGCGTCGCTGCTGCAGCCGCTCGTGGGCCTCTATACCGACAAGCATCCGAAGCCGTATTCGCTGCCGGTCGGCATGGGCTTCACGCTCGCGGGGCTGCTGCTGATGTCGGTCGCGCCGAATTTCCCGATGCTGCTGGTGGCCGCCGCGCTCGTCGGCTGCGGCTCGTCGGTGTTCCATCCCGAATCGTCGCGGGTCGCGCGGATGGCGTCGGGCGGCCGGCACGGGCTCGCGCAGTCGGTGTTCCAGGTGGGCGGCAATGCCGGCTCCGCGCTCGGGCCGCTGCTCGCCGCACTCGTGATCATTCCGCACGGCCAGCACAGCATCGCGTGGTTCTCGGCGGCCGCGCTCGTCGCGATGATCGTGCTCACGCAGATCGGCCACTGGTACAAGAAGCATCCGTCGATGAAGAAGAAGGCCGCGTCGGCCGGCCACCCGACGCTGTCGCGCGGCCGCGTGATGGCCGCGATCGGCGTGCTGGTGCTGCTCGTGTTCTCGAAGTACTTCTACCTCGCGAGCATCAACAGCTATTTCACGTTCTACCTGATCGACAAGTTCCACCTGTCGGTGCAGGCCGCGCAGATCCACCTGTTCGTGTTCCTCGCGGCGGTGGCGGCCGGCACGCTGATCGGCGGGCCCGTCGGCGACCGGATCGGCCGCAAGTACGTGATCTGGGTGTCGATCCTGGGCGTCGCGCCGTTCACGATGCTGCTGCCGTACGCGAACCTGTTCTGGACGAGCGTGCTGACCGTGATCATCGGCGTCGTGCTGGCGTCGGCGTTCGCCGCGATCCTCGTCTATGCGACCGAGCTGATGCCCGGCAAGGTCGGGATGGTCGCGGGCCTGTTCTTCGGCTTCGCGTTCGGCCTGGGCGGCGTCGGCGCGGCCGTGCTCGGCCAGCTCGCCGATGCGACGAGCATCCCGTTCGTCTACAAGGTGTGCTCGTTCCTGCCGCTGATCGGCGTGCTGACGGTGTTCCTGCCGAACCTCGAAAGCAGCCGGCGCAAAAAGGCGTGACGAACGACCGGCCGCGGCGTGCGCGCTGCGGCCGGTCGTCTGGTTCGAATGGGGAATTGTTCGACGGCGGCTTCAGGCCGCCGTCGTCGCATGCAGCGTCAGGAAGCGCTTGAGGATGCCGGACGAATAGCTGCTCGCGATCGCCGACAGGAAGTGCGAGAACGACTGCGTCGCGTGATCGTCGGCCGTATCGGAGATCGTGCGCACGAGCGCGAACGGCACGTCGTGCTCCGCGCACACCTGCGCGATCGCCGCGCCTTCCATCTCGACCGCGAGCGCGTCCGGCAGCGCGTCGCGCAGCGCGACGACCTCCTGCTCGCTCGACACGAACCGGTCACCGCTGATGACGAGCCCCGCGTGCAGCGCCGCGCCGGCGAGCCCGAAGCGCTCGGCGAACCGAGCGCCCTCCTCCTCGACGAACAGCGTGCACGCGGCCCGCAAGCGGGCCGTCAGCGCCGCGTCGGTCGCGAAGCGCGTGATGCCGAGCAAGGGCACCTCGTAACGCGGAAAGAGCGGCGACGCGTCGAGATCGTGCTGCAGCAGCGTATCGGCCACGACGACGTCACCAACCCGCACCGTGCGCGACACGCCGCCCGCGACGCCGGTGAACACCACGCCCGACACGCCGAACACGTGGATCAGCGCGCTGACCGTCGCGGCGGCCGCGACCTTGCCGACCCGCGCGAGCGTGACGACGCAGGCCGCGCCGTGCACGGTGCCGACGTGATAATCGCGGCGGCCGAGCGTGACCGTCTTCATCGCGCCGTCGGCGCGCATCGCGGCGATCAGGTCGCCGAGTTCCTCGGGCAGCGCGGCCAGAATGCCGAGCGGACGGGCGGCAGGCGTCACGACCACGTCGACGTCCATCATTCCACCGCCTGCAGTTTCGCGACCGCGAGCGCGAGCCATTTCTCGCCGTGGCGCTTGAACTTCACCTGCGCCTTCGCATCGGTGCCGTTGCCTTCGAGCGCGGTGACCGTGCCTTCGCCGAACTTGGTGTGGAAGACCTGCTGGCCGACCCGGAAGCCGGCGTCGGCCGCGCGCTGCTTGTTCGCGAACGCGGGCAGCGGCGCGGACACGGCCGCATCGACGATCTGCTCGCGGCTGCCGCCGCCCGGCCGCGCGAACCAGTCGCGCCCGTAGCCGGCATTGTCCGAACGCCCGCCCCAGCGCGACCCGGCCTCGACCTTCGGCGTGAGCCACTTCAGCACGTGCTCCGGCAGTTCGTCGAAGAAGCGCGAGCGCACGTTGTAGCGGGTCTGGCCGTGCAGCATCCGGCTTTGCGCGAACGACAGGTAGAGCCGCTCCTTCGCGCGCGTGATCGCGACGTACATCAGCCGGCGCTCTTCCTCGAGGCCATCCGATTCGAGCACGCTGTTCTCGTGCGGGAACAGCCCCTCCTCGAGGCCCGTGATGAACACGGCCGAGAACTCGAGCCCCTTCGCCGCGTGCACCGTCATCAGCTGCACGGCGTCCTGGCCGGCCTGCGCCTGATTGTCGCCGGCCTCCAGCGACGCGTGCGACAGGAAGCCGGCGAGCGGCGTCATCGTGTCGGGGTTCTGTGCCGGGTCGGCGGGCGACGCCGGGTCGAGCACCTCGACCGCCGGATCGTCGGTTGCGGTGCCGAGCTCGGGCGCTGCGATCGCGCCCGCGCGCAGCGGGATCGAGCGGGCCGGCGTGTCGAGCCCGTAGCCTTCCTCGGCGATGAACGCGGTGGCCGCGTTCACGAGCTCCTGCAGGTTTTCGAGGCGATCCTGGCCTTCGCGCTCGCCCTGGTAGAAATCGGCGAGGCCGCTCGCGCGCACGATGTGTTCGACGGTGTCGGGCAGGTTCATGTGCTGCGTGTCGGCACGCATCTTCGCGATCAGGTTCGCGAACCCGCCGAGGCTCGTGCCGGCCTTGCCGGTCACGTACGGAATCGCGGCGGCCATCGAGCAGCCGTACAGGCGCGCGGCGTCGGCCAGTTGCTCGATCGAGCGCGCGCCGATGCCGCGGGTCGGGAAGTTCACGACGCGCGCGAATGCCGTGTCGTCGTTCGGGTTGTCGATCAGGCGCAGGTACGCGAGCGCGTGCTTCACTTCCTGTCGCTCGAAAAAGCGCAGGCCGCCGTACACGCGGTATGGAATGCCCGACGACATCAGCGTGTGCTCGATCGAGCGCGATTGCGCGTTGCTACGGTACAGGACGGCCACTTCGCTGCGCGCCATCCCGGTATTGATCAGCGAACGGATCTCCTCGACGATCCAGCCGGCTTCCTGCGAATCGGTGCTGGCTTCGTACACGCGCACCGGCTCGCCGTGGCCGGCATCGGTACGCAGGTTCTTGCCGAGGCGGTGCGCGTTGTTCGAGATCAGCTGGTTCGCCGCGTCGAGGATGTTGCCGTGCGAACGGTAGTTCTGCTCGAGCTTGATCAGGTTGCGCACGCGGAATTCGTCTTCGAAATCGCGCATGTTGCCGACGTTCGCGCCGCGGAACGCATAGATCGACTGGTCGTCGTCGCCGACCGCGAAGATCGCGTTCTCGCCGCCCGCGAGCATCTTGAGCCACGCGTACTGCAGCTTGTTGGTGTCCTGGAACTCGTCGACGAGGATGTGCCGGAAGCGCGCCTGGTAGTGCGCGCGCAGCGGCGCGTTGTACGCGAGCAGCTCGTAGCAGCGCAGCAGCAGCTCGGGGAAATCGACGACGCCTTCGCGCTGGCACTGCTGGTCGTACGCCTGGTACAGCTCGACGAACTTGCGGTTGAAGTTGTCGGTCGCGTCGACCTTGTCCGGGCGCAGCCCCTGCTCCTTCGCGTTGTTGATGAAGTACTGGACGTTCTTCGGCGGGTACTTTTCGTCGTCGACGTTCGCCGCCTTCATCAACCGCTTGATCGCGGACAGCTGGTCGGCCGTGTCGAGGATCTGGAAGGTCTGCGGCAGGCCGGCGTCGCGCCAGTGCGTACGCAGCATCCGGTTGCACAGGCCGTGGAACGTGCCGATCCACATCCCGCGCGTGTCGATCGGCATCATCGCCGACAGGCGCGCCATCATCTCGCGCGCGGCCTTGTTCGTGAAGGTGACGGCGAGCACGGTGGGCGGCGACGCATAGCCCTGCTGGATCAGCCACGCGATGCGCGTGATCAGCACGCGGGTCTTGCCGCTGCCCGCCCCTGCGAGGATCAGCGCCGGTTCGTTCGGCAACGTGACGGCGGCGAGTTGTTCGGGGTTCAGATTGGCGAGCAGATCGGGCATGGAGCGGCAGCTGACGGGCGAGAAAAATGCGGACCCGACATTATAAGTCGGCCGCGCGATGCCGTTTCCGATCCGTTCGGTCGCACGCTGCCTGCATGTTGCGAGCGGATTGCGGACACGTTTCGGCCGCGTCCCGACAGGCCCGCGCCGGCAAGGCGATGGCTGGCCGATGGGCATCCATTTATAATTGTCAGATTCGGCATCCAATTCACGCATTTTTCGGCAGATTTCCAACATGAGCGACAACACGCTTGCGAAGAGCTTCGAGCCCCATACCATCGAGTCCCAATGGGGGCCGGAGTGGGAAAAACGCGGCTATGCCGCCCCGGCATTCGATCCGGCCCGCCCCGATTTCGCGATCCAGTTGCCGCCGCCGAACGTGACGGGCACGCTGCACATGGGCCACGCGTTCAACCAGACGATCATGGACGGCCTCGCCCGCTATCACCGGATGCTCGGCGAGAACACGCTGTGGGTGCCCGGCACCGACCACGCGGGGATCGCCACGCAGATCGTGGTCGAGCGCCAGCTCGACGCGCAGGGCGTGTCGCGCCACGACCTCGGCCGCGAGAAGTTCGTCGAGCGCGTGTGGGAGTGGAAGCAGCAGTCCGGCTCGACGATCACCGGCCAGGTGCGCCGCCTCGGCGCGTCGACCGACTGGTCGCGCGAATACTTCACGATGGACGACAAGATGTCGGCCGCCGTGCGCGACGTGTTCGTCACGCTGTATGAACAGGGCCTGATCTATCGCGGCAAGCGCCTCGTCAACTGGGATCCGGTGCTGATGACCGCCGTGTCGGATCTCGAAGTCGTCAGCGAGGAAGAAAACGGCCACCTGTGGCACATCCGCTACCCGCTCGTCGACGGCTCGGGCTCGCTGACGGTCGCCACCACGCGTCCCGAGACGATGCTCGGCGACGTCGCGCTGATGGTTCACCCGGAAGACGAGCGCTACGCGCACCTGATCGGCAAGCTCGTCACGCTGCCGCTGACGGGCCGCGAGATCCCGGTGATCGCCGACGACTACGTCGACCGCGAGTTCGGCACCGGCGTCGTGAAGGTCACGCCCGCGCACGACTTCAACGACTATCAGGTCGGCCTGCGCCACAAGCTCGCGCCGATCGAGATCCTGACGCTCGACGCGAAGATCAACGACAACGGCCCCGAGCAGTATCGCGGCCTCGACCGCTTCGACGCGCGCAAGGCGATCGTGGCCGACCTCGACGCGCAGGGCTTCCTCGACTCGGTGAAGCCGCACAAGCTGATGGTGCCGCGCGGCGACCGCACGGGCGTCGTGATCGAACCGATGCTGACCGACCAGTGGTTCGTCGCGATGACGAAGCCGGCGCCGGAAGGCACGTTCAACCCGGGCAAGTCGATCACCGAAACGTCGCTCGACGTCGTGCGCAGCGGCCAGATCAGGTTCGTGCCGGAAAACTGGACGACCACCTACTACCAGTGGCTCGAGAACATCCAGGACTGGTGCATCTCGCGCCAGCTGTGGTGGGGTCACCAGATTCCCGCATGGTACGGCGAGAACGGCGAGGTGTTCGTCGCGCGCGACGAGGAAGAAGCGCGTGCGCAGGCCGCGGCGAAGGGTTATGCAGGCGCGCTCAAGCGCGACGAGGACGTGCTCGACACGTGGTTCTCGTCGGCACTCGTGCCGTTCTCGTCGCTCGGCTGGCCCAACGAAACGCCTGAGCTGCAGCACTTCCTGCCGTCGTCGGTGCTCGTCACCGGCTTCGACATCATCTTCTTCTGGGTCGCCCGGATGGTGATGATGACGACGCACTTCACCGGCAAGGTGCCGTTCCATACCGTCTACGTGCACGGCCTCGTGCGCGACGCGGAAGGCCAGAAGATGTCGAAGAGCAAGGGCAACACGCTCGACCCGATCGACATCGTCGACGGCATCGACCTCGACACGCTGGTCGCGAAGCGCACGACGGGGCTGATGAACCCGAAGCAGGCCGCGACCATCGAGAAGAAGACGCGCAAGGAATTCCCGGACGGCATCCCCGCGTTCGGCACCGACGCGCTGCGCTTCACGATGGCGTCGATGGCGACGCTCGGCCGCAACGTGAACTTCGACCTCGCGCGCTGCGAAGGCTATCGCAACTTCTGCAACAAGCTGTGGAACGCGACGCGCTTCGTGCTGATGAACTGCGAAGGCCACGACTGCGGCAACGACAAGCCGGAAGTGTGCGGCGCGGGCGACTGCGGCCCCGGCGGCTACCTCGACTTCTCGGCGGCCGACCGCTGGATCGTGTCGCTCTTGCAGCGCACCGAAGCCGACATCGCGACGGGTTTCGCCGATTACCGCTTCGACAACATCGCGAGCAGCATCTACAAGTTCGTGTGGGACGAGTACTGCGACTGGTATCTCGAACTCGCGAAGGTGCAGATCCAGAACGGCACGCCGGAACAGCAGCGCGCCACCCGCCGCACGCTGCTGCGCGTGCTGGAAACGGTGCTGCGCCTCGCGCACCCGGTCATCCCGTTCATCACCGAAGCGCTCTGGCAGAAGGTCGCGCCGCTCGCCGGCCGCTATCCGCAGGGCAAGGCCGACGGCGAGGCGTCGCTGATGACGCAGGCGTACCCGGTCGCGAACCTGCAGAAGCTCGACGAGGCATCCGAGCAGTGGGCGGCAGACCTGAAGGCGATCGTCGACGCGTGCCGCAACCTGCGCGGCGAGATGAACCTGTCGCCCGCGACCAAGGTGCCGCTGCTGGCGGCCGGCGACGCCGAGCGCCTGCGCTCGTTCGCGCCGTACGTCCAGGCGCTCGCGCGCCTGTCGGAAGTGCAGATCCTCGCGGACGAAGCCGCGCTCGACCAGCAAGCGCACGGCGCGCCGATCGCGATCGTCGGCCCGAACAAGCTGGTGCTGAAGGTGGAAATCGACGTCGCGGCCGAGCGCGAGCGCCTGTCGAAGGAAATCACGCGCCTGACGGGCGAGATCGCG
The DNA here is from genome assembly GCF_016759955.1 of Burkholderia sp. KCJ3K979. Lineage (NCBI taxonomy): Bacteria > Pseudomonadati > Pseudomonadota > Betaproteobacteria > Burkholderiales > Burkholderiaceae > Burkholderia > Burkholderia sp. KCJ3K979. Next base: position 5,482 of record NZ_JACFYV010000088.1, on the reverse strand, counting down.
AAGTGCAACGCGAAGCTCGGCAACGAGGCTTTCGTTGCGAAAGCACCGCCGGCCGTGGTCGAACAGGAGCAGAAACGTGTCGTGGAATTCCAGAGCACGCTCGAAAAACTGCGTGCGCAGCTCGATCGGTTGCCTGCGTAACAAACGGTAAGGTCATTTGCGTTCACTATAATGCGAACGTGAACATAGACCGTCTGACAAGTCGATTACAGGAATAAAGGTTCGATCATGTTGAAAGTCACCAAGGCGGTATTCCCCGTTGCCGGTCTCGGCACGCGGTTCCTCCCGGCAACGAAGGCGAGCCCGAAGGAAATGCTGCCGGTCGTCGACAAGCCGCTGATCCAGTACGCGGTCGAGGAAGCGATCGCGGCCGGCATTACCGAGATGATCTTCGTCACCGGGCGCAGCAAGCGCGCGATCGAGGACCACTTCGACAAGTCGTACGAGGTCGAGGCCGAACTCGAGGCGCGCGGCAAGGAAAAGCTGCTCGAACTCGTGCGCAGCATCAAGCCGAGCCATGTCGACTGCTTCTACGTGCGCCAGCCGGAAGCGCTCGGCCTCGGCCATGCGGTGCTGTGCGCGGAAAAGCTCGTCGCCGACAACCCGTTCGCGGTGATCCTCGCGGACGACCTGCTCGACGGCAACCCGCCGGTGATGAAGCAGATGGTCGACGTGTTCGACCACTATCACAGCTCGGTGATCGGCGTCGAAGAGATCCCGCCGTCGGAGACGAAGTCGTACGGGATCGTCGACGGCAAGGAATGGGAAGAGTCGATCGTCAAGATGTCGGCGATCGTCGAGAAGCCGGCGCCGGAAGTCGCGCCGTCGAACCTCGGCGTGGTCGGCCGCTACGTGCTGAAGCCGCGGATCTTCGATCACCTGCGCGCGCTGAAGCCGGGCGCGGGCGGCGAACTGCAGCTCACCGATGCGATCCAGGCGCTGCTCGCCGACGAGCAGGTGCTGGCCTACAAGTACCAGGGCACGCGCTACGACTGCGGCAGCAAGCTCGGCTACCTGAAGGCGACGGTCGAATTCGCGCTGCGCCACCCGGAAGTCGGTGCGGAATTCGAGACGTACCTGCGCACCCGCGACGGCGCCCAACCGACCGTCTGAACGCGGCAAGGGCGCGCTCCGGCGCGCCCGCCCTCACCTCACGGCCGCCGCTTCAGCGCGCGTCGGCCGGCTTCACCGAGACGACGCCCGGCATGCCGCCCGCGTCGTCTTTTTTCGTCTTGACCAGCCAGCCGCTGCCGTCGCCGAACGGCACCTTCGCCAGCGCGCTCTTCACGAGCGCCGGCGCGGCCTGCTGCGTACCGGGATCGCGATCGCGCAGCGACGCCGACACGCGATAGACGTCGGCGCCCGATTTCGCATCGACGAAGCGCAGCGTCAGCACGTGACGGTACACGCGGCCCATGAACGGCAGCGCGAACGGCGCGGGCCCGTCGACCGTCACGCACGCGCTGCTCGCCGCGCCGCACCGCTCGGCGCTCGCCGCGACCGCCGCCGGCTGCGTCGCGTACGCGATCGACAGCCGGTAACGCGCGTCCTTGAGCGGCTGCGCATCGAAGCCGCGACGCGCGAGCTCGTCGCGCACGAGCGTCTCGATCTGCCGGTATTCGGCGTCGTCCGCCTGTGCGGCCGTCCGCGCGAAGTCGTAGCCGTGCGCACCGGATGCAAACGCATTCGGCTGCCCGACCGCACTCACGCCGCTCGTCACGCCGGCGCAACCCGTCAACAGCGACGCCGCCAGCGCGGTCGCTGCCCATTGCTTTCTCATGACTTTCCCCAAATGCCTGCCGTCGCGCCCGGCCCTGTCAGGCGGACGGCTCGTCGATCGCGGGCAGCGACACCGTCACCGCGGTGCCGACACCCACTTCGCTGTCGACCGACACGCTGCCCCCATGGCGCGTGACGACCGTCTTCACGAACGCCATGCCGAGCCCGGAACCCGAGATTTCGGGCCGCTCGCCGGCATGGAATCGCTTGAAACGCTCGAACAGATGCCGCTGATCTTCCGGCGCAATGCCGTACCCCTGATCGCGAATCGTACAGAACATCCGCTTCGATGCGTGCTCGACCGTCAGCGTACACGTGATCACCGTGTCGGACGGACTGTATTTGACCGCATTGTTCAGCAGGTTCACGAAGGCGCGCGTGATCAGCGAGCGGTCCGCGCGCACCCAGCACATGTCGGTGCCCACGCCGGTCTCCACGCGGATGTGCTTCGCCTGCGCCTGCGGCCACACCTCGTCGCTCGCGTCGATCAGCACGTCGACGAGGCTCGTCACCTCGAGCTGGTACGCCTGCGACTCGGCGCGCGCCAGTTGCACGAACTCGTCGGCGAGCGACAGCGCGCGGTGCGCATAGCGCTCGATTCGCGCGAGCAGCCCGCGCATCGCGTCGCTTTCGACGCGGTCGCGCTCGATCTCGACCAGTGCGAGGATCGACGACTGCGGCGAACGCATGTCGTGCGACAGCAGGTGCAGCGCTTCCTCGCGCTGCCGCTCGGCCGCGTGCAGCTCGGTCACGTCGACGAGGCCGGCAATCCAGCCGGTCACGCGCCCTTGCGCGTTCGTACATGCCGCGTAGCGTAGCAGATGGTCGAGCCCGTCGCGATCGCGCACCTCGATGCCGCGCGCCATCGCGTCGTGCTCGGCCTCGAGCGTCGGGTCGAGCACGGCCGGCCAGTGCCCGCGGATCGCCGCGTCGTGCTCGGCGTTGCCGTCGACGGTCTTCATGAACGTCAGCTCGCCGAGCGCGGTGCGCAGCGGCCGCCCTTCCGGCAGCGGCAGCGCGAGCCGCGACCCGTAGCGTTTCGCCGCATGGTTGGCGATCAGCACGGTGCCGGCGAGGTCGGTCACGAAGATCGGCTCGGGCATGCTGTCGAGGCTGTCCCACACGAAGCGCTTCATGTCCTGCACACGCTGTGCGGCCTGCGCCATCAGCGCCATCTGCCGCTCCAGCACGTCGCCGCCGACGCTGCGCGTGCGCGGCGCCTCGGGCAGCAGGTGCGGCTCGTCGGCGAGCTTCTGCAGCTCGCGGCGCAGGTACGACATCGTCATTTCCAGCCGCCGCCAGTTCCAGATCGGGTAGACGGCGATCAGCCCGAAGATCGCGGGCGCCGGCGTCAGCCAGATGCGTGCCTCGAACAGCAGCGCCAGGCTCGCGACAACGGCGAGCGCGGCGAGGCTCAGCGTCAGCAGCAACGCACGCCACGGCGACAGCATCAGGAAGCCGCCCAGCAACACGGCGAGCGGCAGCAGCGATGCGACGAACAACCCCGCACGCGACGCGGGCGAGATCGCACTGCCGGTCGCCAGCATGTCGAGCACGTTGGCATGGATATACACGCCGGCGAGCGGGCCGAACTCGCCGGACACCGGCGTCGCGAAGCGATCGTACAGCCCGGACGCCGTCACGCCGACGACGACGATCTTGCCGCGCAGCGCGTCGGGCTTCACGCGCCCTTCGAGCACGTCGTCGAACGACAGCGTCGGATACGCGGGCGTATTGCGGCTGAACGGAATCAGGTAGCGGCCGTCGCCCGCCGCATCACGCGACAGGTCGTGCGCGTCCGCGCCGGGCACGCCGCCGACCGGATGCAGCCGGCCGGCCTGGATCGCGCGATAGACGGGCACCATCAGTTGCGGCCAGCGCACGCGGCCGTCGCTTTCGAACAGCGCGACGCTGCGCACGATGCCGTCGCGATCGACCTCGAGATTGATATGGCCCAGCCCCGTCGCGCGCGCGGCGAGCGCGGCGACCGGCGGATCGACGGAGCGCGTGCCGTCCGCCTGCTCGGGGCTCAACAGCACCGGCAGGAAGGTCGGCACGCGGCTCATCGCGTCCGCGAACGCGCGATCCTCCGACGATGGTTCGGTAAACAGCACGTCGTAGACGACCGCGGCCGGCTGCGCGCGCGCCAGCGTATCGAGCAGCCGCGCATGCACGTCGCGCGGCCACGGCCAGCGGCCGAGCGCGGATACGCTCTGGTTGTCGATGTCGACGACGACCACGTCGGGCGACAGCGGCAGGCTGCGCAGCATCAGCAGCCGGTCGTAGATCAGCCCGTCGACGCTCGACGACAGGCGGCCGAGCGCGCACACGAGAATCACCGCGATCCCGAGGCAGCCGATCGCGATCCATTCGATCAGGAAGCGGCGGCCGAGGTGCCGCCGCGGAGAAACGGAGTCGGGTTTCATGCGCCGCGGATCAGCGCGACAACGTGAACGCGCTGACCGGACTGGTCTTCTCGTAGAACTTGCCGCCTTCGAATTCCTCGACGGTCACGGCCCAGAAATAGTCGCCCGGCGGCAGGTGCGCGACGGTGATCTGGCGCGCGTGCAGGCCGACCTGGTCGACGACCGGCGCGCTCAGGTCCTTCGAGCGCGACAGCACGAACCGGTAACGCGCATTCTTGCCTGAGCCGTTCGGCGACCAGCGGAACTCGTAACCGCCCGCGCCCTGCGACGCGCTCGCGTCGAGCCCCATCACGCGGCGTTCGAACGCATAGGTGCGCGGCAGCCCCTCGAGGCCGTTCGCATCGATCGCGGCGATCCGCACGAAGTAGTTGCCGTTCGGCACGTCGCGGAACACCGCGCGCGGCGAATCGGTGCGCGTTTCGCGGAACAGGTCGAGCAGCCCCGCATCGTGCGCGAGCTGCACGCGATACGCATGCGCCTGCGCGAGCGGCGTGACGTCGAATGCGACGTCTGGCTCGTCCTGCACCTTGTCGGGATGCGCGAGCGCGGGGGCGCCCAGCAGCTGGACGGGCGCGCCGACCGCGCCGGACGACGTCGCGACGCTGCCGAAGTTCGCATGCACGAGCGTCGCGTCGGCCTGCCGGCCGCCCGCGACGCCGACGGTGCCGTCGAGCACTTCGACACGCGTCGTCGCCGTGCCGGCCGCGTCGTAGTTCACGCGAAAGCGCGTGCCGCGCACGCCGGCCACGACCGACGGCGAGCGGATCTGGAAGCGGTCGTCGCGTTTCTTCAGGTGGGTGACTTCGCTGTCGACCGAGCCGCGCGTGAGTTCGAACTCGCGATCGAGCGTGCCGGTCAGCACCGTGCGGCGCAGCGACTTCAGGTCGAGCTGGCTGTCGGGCGGCAGGCTCATGTGCGTGCCGTCGGCCAGCTCGATCGTCACGAAGCCGTTCGGGCCGGTGCGCACGCGATCGCCTTCGGCGAGCGTCGCATCGTTCGCGAGCGGCGCGAAAGCCGCGCCGGACGCACGCTCGGCCGTGCCCTGCACCGCGATCACGCGCGCGGTGAGCTTTTCCTTGCGCAGGCGCGCGACCGGCAGCTTCAGCGCGATGCCGGGCTGCAGGCGCTTCGGCGCCGGCACGCCGTTGATCTGCTGGAGCAGTTGCCAGTCGTCCGCGCCCTGCAGGTAGCGCGCGGCGACGTCGTACAGCGTGTCGCCGGCCTGCGTGCGATAGACGACCGTCTTGCCCGCGGCGGCGGGCGGCTGCGCCGCGGCC